>JAPDPT010000020.1 GCA_034506315.1 candidate division KSB1 bacterium
GATGCTTCAGATCATATTCTTCGCCATTCTCGTCGGGGTGGCCATCTCCCTTGTGCCCAACGAGAAAGCGAGGCCTCTGCTGCAGGTGTTCGAGGGCTTGAACGAGGTCATGATCCAGATTGTCAGGCTGGTGATCCGGCTTGCCCCGTACGGGGTCTTTGCCCTTATCGCTTCCGTGGTAGCCAATTTCGGCTTCCGTATCCTTCTCGCTCTCCTGAAGTACGCCCTGATTACGATTGCCGGCCTGATGATCCTCAACTTCCTCTATCCGCCCATCGTGCGGTTGCTGTCTGGGATGCGCCCCATGGAGTTCATGCGGGGGATTCGACCCGCGCAGTTGATCGCATTCAGCACGAGCTCCAGCTCGGCCACCCTGCCCGTCACCATTCAGTGTGCGGTGGACAATCTCGGCGTGCCGATGGATATTGCGAGCTTTGTCCTCCCCCTTGGGGCCACGATCAACATGAACGGAACGGCGCTCTATCAGGGGGTGTCCGCGGTTTTCATCGCTCAGGTTTACGGGATGCACCTGACGCTTACCGATCAGCTTACCATCGTCGTCACCGCGACGCTGGCCGCCGTAGGGACGGCAGGGGCTCCAGGCGTGGGGATGTTGATGCTGGTAACCGTCCTGAAGCAGGTCGGAATTCCCCTGGAAGGGATCGCCCTGATCCTGGGTGTGGAGCGCATTCTGGACATGTTCCGCACGGTGATCAACATTACGGGGGACGCTTCGGCGGCCGTCATCGTGGCGGCGTCCGAGGGGGAGCTGAACGCGCCGGCAAGTTCCCGCCAGGACCGCAAGACCGGCAGGGAATGACGATGAGCCGTCGCCCCGTCATCGGCATCCTCGGGATCGGTGCCGCTGCCGCAGCCGTATTCCTTCGTGAGACCACCGACATCATCCGCCTTTCCGCCTCAGGCAAGGACTACGGAGCGTGGTCCTTATTGCCGGCCCTCCTGAGCATTTCCCTTTGCTTCCTTACGCGCCGCGTGATTGCCTCCTTGTTTCTCGGAGTGGCAGCCGCCGGGCTGGTCACGGGGAAATGGAACATCGTGCGCGAGTTTCTGCTTCCCGCCATTGGCAGCGCCCGCTACGCCGAGATCCTCCTGGTGTATCTCTGGTGCCTTGGTGGACTGATTGGAGTGTGGACGCGTACGGGTGGGGCTTACTATTTTGCCGACTGGGTCGCTTGCCGGCTTGTTCGCGGACCCCGCTCGGCCAAGCTGCTCACCTTCCTTCTTGGCCTTGTGTTCCACCAGGGAGGGACGATCAGCACAATCCTTACGGGTACGACGGCGCGTCCCGTGGCCGACAGGCATCGTGTCAGCCACGAGGAGCTGTCCTACATCGTTGACTCAACGGCCAGTCCCGTAGCGACGCTGCTTCCCTTCAACGTGTGGCCAATCTACACAGGCGGGCTCATTGCCGGCACTACACCCCTTCTGGCGGACCGATCTGTGGCCGTCGCTTATTTGTTTAAGGCGATCCCTCTAAACTTCTATTCGCTGACCGCCGTGCTCTTCACCTTCCTGGTGAGTCTGGAGCTCCTCCCCTGGTATGGCCGGAGGCTGCACTCGGCCCTTCGCCGCGCCCGCACCACCGGGAAGCTGGATCGCGACGGCGCCCGACCTCTCACCTCCGAAGAGCTCACTGCCGTCAAGATCCCGCCTGGTTATCGCCCGGGATTGGAGGATTTTGCCCTGCCCCTCGGCGTCCTGCTGACCGTGGCGATCGGGCCGTATTTTGTGTCTGGCACGCTGCGTATCGCGGAGGCCTTTGTGCTCGGTCTCGTCTCCGCCATCGTGCTCGCCCTGTTGAAAGGCATGTCCCTCGGAGAGGTCATGGACGGTTTTATCGACGGGTGCAAAGGGGTAACCATAGGGGCGCTCATCTTAGGGCTGGCCGTGACCCTGGGACAGACGGCGGAAGCCACCGGGGCGGCTCATTTCGTCGTCCGCACGGTCGGGAATTTTCTCCACCCCGTCGCACTCCCTACCATCCTCTTCCTCGTCACCATGTTCATTGCCTTCTCGACGGGGACCTCCTGGGGAACCTATGCCGTGATCTTGCCCATTGGCATGCCCCTCGTCTACAGCGTGAGCGGCGACCCTCTCTACAACCTGCTTTGCTTTGCCGCGATGATCGGCGGCTCGGTGTATGGGGACCACTGCTCGCCCATCAGCGACACGACCATCCTTTCGTCGCTGGCTACGGGTACGGACCTCATGGACCATGTGACCACGCAGCTGCCGTTAGCCACTGTGGCCGCGGCGATCTCCTCCCTGGCCTACCTCGTGGCGGCTGCCATCATCCTCTGAGGTCTCTTGAGCAGTTAGGGGAACCGGTTGGGTTACCGGGAACGGCTACGTCCCCGCAAAGGACACATCGTCAATCCCCGCCTCCAACATCTCGAGGATCTCGTCGACCGTATGGCCATCCTGCGGAAATCCAGCCAGACGGATGCTTAGGGGGATCGGCCCGATCGTCCTTTCGAGATCGGATCGGATTTCCAGGGCCTTCCTACGCGCCTGGGGAGGGGAAAGACCCGGCAACACCGCGACAATCGCATCGGTGCCGTAGAACCCTGCCTCCTCTGCGGATAGGGCCCCCAACACTCGTCGCAGAATGCCGCTCACGATTCTTCGAGCCCGCTCTTCCCCCGCAATCTCACGCAAACGCCGTAAGTCGTGAAGACGAACCTGCAGCACGGTGGCGGACTGTCCTGGGCCAAGCTTGCCGAACAGACGCTGGATGTGCGCAATGATGGTCTGGGGATCCAGGAAACGCTGCGCCAGCTCTGGGTCGACAAGAGCCGCAAGCTGGCTGGGTCCCGCCCGCTGCCGAACGACTTCGGAACGCGTTGCCCCATTCCCGTCGCCGGGCAGGCGGTATTTCCAGATTGTCCTCCTTTCCAGCGCCCCCACATCGAGAAATCGCCCGCAGCGTAAGCACCGGCAGTTCACCCCGGGTTCCGGGAAGGCCTTTCCGCACTCGACACAGACGTAGCGCGCACCCGCTTTTTCGAGCTCGTCGAGGTCCACAGGCCGGGAGCAGCGCGGGCACCGGTCGGCCAGAAAATCGGAACGCAGGCCCGTGTGACCACACCCGTGGCGATAGAGCTTCTGTGTGCGGAGATTGGCCGATCCACAACCTGGACACACTTCGCGGAAGCTCAAGTTGGGGTGCCCGCAAACCGGACATAGGTACACCACGTCATAGAATTCCCGCTCCAGGTGACCGTTGGCAGCGAGCTGGTCAAGAAAGTCCAACTCCTGTCCCGGCTCCTCAAGCTGGAGGACTTTTGCCAAGCGAGCGATGCTGAAACCGTACCGCGACGTGACGTCGGGCTCGGGGACCAGCTCGGAGATGTCCTCGCGTTTAAGCCACTCCAGAACCCACGGGGCGCCAGCTTGGCCGCCTTCGGGGGCCTGCGGTCGCTGGACCAGGTGGAGCCAGTTTCGAATCTTGAGCCTTAGCTCTTCACGATCGTAGGGTTTGGTAAGGTAGTCCGCAGCCCCGAGTCGGAGGGCTTCTATGCGCGTACGGGGGTCAAAGTCCTCGGTCAGCACGAGGACCGGGACGCGGGCTTCAGCCACGCGCGAATGGATCTCACGCAACGCGGAGAGCTGCGAGGCACCCGGCAAGTGGGGCTCGACCACGACCAGCTCAAACTTGGAAGACGAGAGCAAGTTTGAAGCGGAAACAAGGTCTTGACAAAGGGATACCGTGTAGCCCTCGGCGGTGAGCAGCTGCCGGAGTCGGTCCCCGACCACCGGATCGGGCTCTACGATGAGCACGCGCTCGCGCGCCACAGCTACCCCCTGGAGTGGAGAGCGCTGTACTCTTCAAGCCGCGAAACCGTGTTCACCTGGGCGCTCGGGTGATCCTCGACCAGATGCACGTGCCCTTCCGCCACTTCCGGCTCTCCCTTGGGAAGGGTGAAGTGCACGCAGAAGTACTTGCCGTATTCCGATTCGGCCCAGATTCGCCCACCGTGGCTTTCGACAATGCAGCGGGTGTTGTACAACCCGAGCCCGGAGCCTCGTTCCCTGGTCTCCTTCTTTGGGATGTCTACGAATTTTCCGAAGATGGTGCTCAGTTGGTCGCGGTGCACCCCCTCCCCCTCGTTGAAGACGGTCACGTGGTAATGGTCGCCCTCGTCGCGAATGGCGTACCGGATCGCCGTTCCCTCCCGACCGTAGCGGATCGCGTTGGAAAACAGGTTCTGTACCACCACCGCCATCAGCTCTCCATCAGCCCAGAGATCGGGCGTGCTTTCCAGGGAGTCCGATTCCCGCTCGACCCGCATTCGCCGAGCTCGCAGCTGTTCTTCCAGTTCGCCGACGATGGGCCGCAAGACCTCCGCTTCCAGATCGACGGGAGTGCGGCGCAGCGGCATGCGACCGTTTTCGATCTTGGCCAGATCCAGGTAATTCCGGGTCATCTCGATCAGTTTGCGGGCCACGCGAGCGATAATCTGGACGGCTTCGCGCTGGCCCTCCGTGAGCTCCCCGAGGATGCCCTCGTCTAATAGCTCCGCAAACCCCAGCAGGGAGACCAGCGGACTGCGTAGCTCATGGGAGACAAACCCCAGCATGCTCAAATAGTGGGCATTGAGACGCCGAAGCTCGTCATTCGCCTTTGCCAGTTCCTCCGATCGAACCCGCAGCTCCCGGTAAGCCTCTTCCAGCTGTCGATACACTCGGGCATTCTCGTGCAGAAGAACGGCCTGAGCGGAGAACATGAGCAGCGATCGCAGCTTCTCCCTCTCCGTCAATCCCCCTTTGCCTTCGTGGAGGGAGAGGACATCCTCTCCCGGGATCTCCTCGAAGCGACTAATGTACTCGTCCAGGACGCGATCGATCAGTTCCTCAGGGGAGACGGCTTTGGGGATGAGATCAAGGCTAACGTGGAAGTTTCGGCAGAGCTCCTCCAGGCGAACTCGCAGTTCTTCGGCGGTTTCTACCTCGCGCCCTCGTGACATGGACTCCCTCGAATCCTTTTCTCGCGTGGCACCTATCCAACCCATCGGAACGATCGTGGCGCGAAAAGGCCTGCGAGGCCGCTCCCGCAAACCACGCACAAATGGCGGTCGATTCGATTTTCGGAAGTTTGGCGACTTTTCTTAAGAGGCCCAAAAGGAGGGCGGAACTTTCCCCCATTGAGCACCCCACCCGGACGTGGGAGTCCACGTTGCCCCCGCAGGAGGGCGTGAATCAGGTGTACCGGGTCCCGCCGCCGCGAAATCGCCAGAGGATCAGACCTAAGGTGACGGCCAGCACAGCGAGAAATAGGAGCCCGCCTCGCCGATAACCACGCAGGGCTCCGTCCAGCGCTTCGAGCTGGGAGACAAGATCGCGCTCCTGCGTCTCTAACGCGAGGGATCGGAGCTGGGCCTGTTCTTCGAGTGCCCGTAGACTATCCAGCCGCGCAAGCACCGAATCTGCCTCCATCCGACCCCGGGCAGCCCCTAGGCCTGGATGGGCCCTGTGGCTGGCGGAAAAGAGGAAGCAGGCCAGACCGAGGACCATCAGGCGATGAGCGATCAGGAGACGACCTCCGCACGAATCAGGTTGGTTCGCCCGGGCACGCCGACGGGGGTACCCGCGGTCACAATCACACGGTCGCCCTCGCGAAGCAACCCCGCCTCTTTCGCAACCCTGATACATCGGGCGACCATTTCATCGGTGTCCCGAAACTCCTCGGTGAGGATTGGGTAGACACCCCAAACCAGGCACATCGCACGAAAGGTTTCCTCGCGGCTCGTCACTGCGATCTGAATGGAAGCCGGCCGATAGCGAGCGACCAATCGCGCCGTACTGCCCGACTCCGTGGGGGTGAGGATCGCCACGGCGCCTAAGTCGCGAGCCATCAGGTTGGCGGCCCGGCCGACAGCGCCCGCCACGGTGAGCTTGTCCTCCGAGCCCGACTCCACAACCCCGTGCCAGAACGGATAGACTTCCTCGGCGGCGCGGATGATCTGGTCCATTACGCGCACCGATTCCACGGGGTACCGACCGACGGCCGTCTCCTCCGAAAGCATCAGGGCGTCTGAGCCGTCCAGAACGGCGTTGGCCACGTCGGTAGCCTCGGCACGGGTTGGTCGGGGGCTGTCCACCATCGATCGCAGCATCTGGGTGGCCGTAACCACCGGCACGCCCCGTCGATTGCAGCGGCGAATGATCTCTTTCTGGACCAGGGGCACCCTCTCGAGGGCTGTCTCCACGGCCAAGTCCCCGCGCGCGACGATGGCGCCATCGGCAACGGCCAGTATGTCCTCCAGCCGGTCGATGGCCTCCTGCTTCTCGATCTTAGCAATCACCGGAAGCTCCTTCCCCTTCCTGTGCAAATAGTCCTTCACCTCCAGGATGTCCTCCGGCGATCGCACGAAGGACAGGGCGACCAGGTCCACGCCGATCTGCAGACCGAAGTCCAAGTCGTCCCAATCCTTCTGGCTCATGGCCCTGATCCGTAGCCGGCCGCCCGGGATGTTGATTCCCTTGCGCGACGTAATCTGCCCACCGACCACCACCTGGCAACGAACCCCGTCACGCTCGACGGCCGTAACCCGAAGCTCTACCTGCCCATCTCCCAGCAGCACGCGGTCCCCCGCCTTCAGGTCGTCGAGCAGGTACGGGTAATCCACGAAAAGCAGATGCGGATTGCCGGTGTCGCTCCCCGGACGGAGTTCGAGATCGTCGCCCGGTCGCAGCTCCGCGCTGTCGTTTTCCAGCTTCCCGATACGAATTTTGGGTCCGGAGAGGTCCTGCAGGATAGCCACAGGACGCCGCAGCTCCCGGGAAAGCCTCCGTATCTTCTCGGCTCGCGCCGCGTGTTGTTCGAGGGTACTGTGGGAGAAGTTGAGGCGTGCTACATCCATGCCCGCGCGGATTAGCTCGCGGAGCACAGATTCGTCCTCACTGGCTGGCCCGATCGTGCATACGATCTTGGTCCGCCTCATGGCGCCCTCCCACAAGAAGGATTACGATGTCCATCACGTTGGTGCCGGTTGGGCCGGTTCGGAGCAGTTCCCCCGACCTCTGGAAAAAGTGGTACGCGTCATGCCTTCTCAGGAAGTCCCGCGGCTCCAAACCCAGGAAACGCGCACGGGCTGCGCTCCCTCCGTCGACTACGGCACCAGCTGCATCGGTGGGACCATCCGTCCCGTCGGTCCCGGCGCAGAGGAGCACAATCTCCTCAGACGGCGGTAGCTCCAACGCTGCCGCCAGGGCCAACTCCTGATTACGTCCGCCGAGACCGTACGCATCGCCCAGGGTGACCGTGGTCTCCCCGCCCAGCAGGACGCAGGCTGGAGGCTCCACCGGGACACCCCGCTCCCAGATCTCCCAGGCCAAACTGGCGACGACTCTGGCCACCTCTCGCGCTTCGCCTCGGACTCGGGAGCTCAGGACCAGGGTGTGGAACCCTAGGGTCCTGGCCAAATCCTCCGCAGCCCGAAGGGAGAGTCGATTGCTGGCCACTACGGCGTTGGTGACGCGGGAAAAGATAGGATCGCCCGGTTTGGGTGTCTCCGGTCGCTTTCCCTGCACCCCCTCCTCGAGTACGGTGAGGACGGCCGTGCCCGCCAAGCTGTCGAGCAAGGTGAACTGCCTCAGCACGGCAAGGGCGTCTGCAAACGTGGTCGGATCCGGCGATGTAGGACCCGAGGCGATCACGTCCGGTCGATCCCCAATCACATCAGAAACCAGCAGCGAGACGAGATGACGGGCGCGAGCCCTCTGAGCCAGCCTGCCTCCTTTGACCTCGGAGAGATGCTTCCGGACGCAATTGATCTCGTCAATCCCGGCCCCACAGGCCAGGAGCGCCTGCGTCGCTTCCTGCTTGTCCCGCAGGGACAATCCCAACACAGGGAGGCAAAGGAGGGAAGATCCGCCACCGCTGAACACACAGACGATCAGGTCATCGTGTGAGGCGGAGGCGACCACGTGCAGTATGTCCCGCGCAGCCTGGACGCTTCGCTCGTCGGGCACCGGGTGCGAAGCCTCCCGAAGAGTGACCCTGCGGGTCGGCACCCGGTGACCGTCCTTGACCACTACCAGCCCACCCGCCACGCAATCGCCCAGCACTTCTTCTACCGCGGCGGCCATCGTACCGCTGGCCTTTCCCGCGCCCACAACCCAAACTCGGCTACTCTGGCCGAGCTCCAGCTCCACCCCGGCTATGCTCACTCTTCGCCCCTCGCGCGCGATGTGTTCGCGCACCGCCTCGGCGGCATCCGCCGCCTGCAGGGCCGCCTGCAGCAGCTTCAGCGCGATGTCCCTGAGTTGGTCGGATCGCACCGACGGGTTACTCCTCCGCGATGGTGACCCAGAAGCATTTCAAGTATTGAGATTCGGGCATGCCAAGGAGGATCGGGTGATCCAGCGCCTGGGTGGTTTTGCGCAGGAGGCGCAGGCGTAAGCCGCAATCCCGTGCCGCCTCGTTCAGCATTTGCTGAAAGAGCTCCTCGGTCATGTGATGGGAACAGGAACAGGTAACGAGAACCCCAACCGGAGCCAGAAGGCGCATCGAGCGCAGATTGATCTCCTTGTAGCCCCGGTAGGCGCTCTTGACCGACTCCCTGCTCTTGGCGAAGGCTGGGGGATCGAGGACGATTAGGTCGAACCGACTGCCCGCGGCTTCGAGCTCCCGTAGCTTTTCAAATACATCGGCGTCCACAAATTGGCAGCGGTCCGCGACCCCATTGCGCCGAGCGTTGGCCTGAGCCAGCTCCAGGGCCGGGCCAGAAGAATCGATGCCGAGGACCTCCCTGGCCCCAGCCGCAGCCGCTGCTACGGCGAAGCCGCCCGTGTAACAGAACGCGTCGAGAACGCGCTTTCCGGAGCTCACGGAGCGCAGGAGCAGGCGATTGTCCCGCTGGTCCAGGAAAAAGCCCGTCTTCTGCCCTCCAAGCGGGTCCACGAGGTAATGGACCCCGGATTCGATGATCTCCACAGGACCGGCGAGCTCGCCTTTCCACACCTGCCGGACCTCCGGCAACCCCTCTGCCTGGCGCGCTGGCACATCGCTCCTCTCGCAGATGATCTCTGGCGACAGGAGCTCATCCAGGACCTCCAGGAGGATCTGGCGCCGCTGATCCATGGCCAGGGTCAGGAGCTGGAGCACCACGCACGGGCCGTACTGGTCGACGATCAGCCCCGGGAGCCCATCCGACTCCGAAAAGACCCACCGCACGCCGCCTTCCGGTCCGAGCCCGAGCAGATCTTTCCGGTAGGCGATCGCTTTCTGCAATCGTTCGGCGAGGAGGGAACGATCCAAAGGCCTTTGGTCCCGAGTGTAGATCCGCGCCAGAATCCGCGATCGCGTGTTGGCGATGGCCATCCCCAGGTGGCCTCCCCGGCGGTCGGCCACAGCCACCACGTCGCCGTCGTGTACCTGCCCCCGTATCTTGGCGACGTCGCGCGCCATTACCCAGGGATGTCCTCCCTTCACCCGGGCTTCGCCCTGGGCATTGAGGACAAGGGTGGCCATCAAGCCTCCTCAGACGGAAGGAAATCCGCCAGGCTGCGGTATTTGCGGAGGATGCGCAGAAAAGTGGCAAAATCCTTGGGTACGTCTGCTTCGAGGTCGAGCCGCTTTCCCGTAGCGGGGTGCTTGAGGCCGAGGAGCCTTGCGTGAAGACTGGGCCGAGCGATGAACGGCCTTTCCTCCTCCCCTTCGTCAAGGACAAATCCTCCCTTGAACTCCGACAGGTAGAGGCTCTGGCGCCCCCCGTAGTCGGGGTCCGTGGCAATCGGATGTCCGATGGCCTGCAGGTGCACTCGCAGCTGGTGAGCCCGCCCAGTCCGGGGACGAAGGCGAAGGTAGGTGTAGCCGACGAACCGTTCGATCACCTCGTAGTCGGTGATGGCCTCCTTGCCGCGTGCACTCACGATCACCAGGCCGGGTTTCTTAGGGTGGGGCGCGATGGGCTTGAGGATACGTCCCCGGTCCTTCTCCACATTTCCGATCACGATGGCCTCGTACAGACGCTTGACCTGCCGGCTCTCAAACTGGTGGCACAGCAGGCGGTGGGCCTCCCGTGTCTTGGCGAACACGATGACCCCGCTGGTCCCGGCGTCCAGGCGATGCACGACAAATACCGAATCGTCCCCACGCGCTTCCTGGAGCAAGCGAAGCAGGTTAGGCCGTTTGGGATCCCAGCGGTCGGGAAGGGTGAGAAGGGGAGCCGGCTTATTCAGGGCCAGGAGATGCTCGTCCTCGTACAGTATCTCAATGCGGCGTTTTCTTCCGGTCAGGTCCCGGACCGTAAATGCGGAAGGCATTGGCTATCGAACCCCTTCAGGGAGACGGGCGGAGGTAGGAGCAAGGGGCCCCACGCTCCCGCGGCTCATGCCAGACGCGCCGCACGCTTGAGACGGGCCACTTCCTTCTCGGTGAGGTAACGCCATTGGCCGGGCTTCAACCCGGCCAGACGGACGGGCCCCACCCGAACACGAATGAGCCGAAGCACCTGATGCCCGCAGCGCCCCAGCATGCGGCGGATCTGGCGGTTTTTGCCCTCACAGATCGTGATTTCGACCCAGCAGCTGGACTTATTTCGGCGCAGGACATGCACCTTAGCCGGAAGCGTCACGTACCCCCCGATGTCCATGCCGTTGCGAAGCTTGTCCAGGGTCTCCTCCGTGACCTGGCCGGACACCTTTACGCGGTAGGTCTTCGGCACGTGATATTCGGGCGAAGCGATCCGCTCCCCCAGTTGGCCGTGGTCGGTGAGCAGGATCAAGCCCTCGCTATCGTAGTCCAGGCGGCCGATGGGAAAGATCCAGCGCTCGAGCTTCGGGAGGTAATCGTACACCGTGGGGCGCCCCATCCGATCGAAGCGGGCACACATGACGTTCACGGGCTTGTAGAGGGCGAGGTAGACGTGGTCGCGCGGCTCGCGTAGCACCCGCCCATCCAGCTGAATCTCGTCGTGGAAGAGGTCCACCCAGACGTTGTGCTTCTTCACGGTCACGCCGTTAACCTTGACGCGACCGGACCAGATGGTGCCCATCGCCTGGCGACGGGACATTACACCCATCTTGGACAGGGCCCGTGCCAGAGTGACCCAGGCGTGGGGCCTGCCGTCGTCAAAGGTGGGGCGCCGCTCCAGAAGTTCAGCCACCCGGCTCTTTTCTTTCCCGGCCAGCACCGCCGCGTCCGTCTGGTCTCCAGTTTCGGTAGGAACCATCGGGGAAGGGGCGAGCGACGTGGCGGCCACGTCGCTCGCCCGCGCAATCTCACCCCGGGGATCAATACTCCGGAGGCGGAGGGGTCTTCGCTTTCTTCTTGGGCTTCGGCTTTTCCACCACCACCGCCTCCGTCATGACCAGCACCGCGCTCGCGCTGGCGGCGTTCTGCAGGGCTACACGCAGCACCTTGGCTGGATCCACAATGCCTGCTTCCATCATGTCGCAGAACACTTCCCGTTCCACGTCGAAGCCGTAGTTGCCCGTCCCTTCGCGTACTTTTTCGTACACGACAGCCGGATCCCAGCCGGCGTTCTCGGCCAGCTGTCGCAGGGGAGCGGACAGGGCGCGGCGGACCAGACGCACGCCGAGTTTCTCATCGCCCTCGGCCTCATCCTCCACCTTGTCGAGCACGTGGGCCGCACGCAGGTAGGCCACACCCCCGCCGGGGAGAATCCCTTCCTCAAGGGCCGCGCGGGTGGCCGCCAGGGAGTCCTCAGCGCGCGCCTTCAGCTCCTTCATAGCCACCTCCGTGGGGGCGCCGATCCGCAACACGGCCACGCCGCCCGAAAGCCGGGCAATCCGCTCCTGGAGCTTCTCCCGGTCGTAATCGCTGGTGGTCTCTTCCATCTGGACCTTGAGGGACTTGATGCGGCCCTCGATTTCCTCTTTCTTGCCCTTGCCGCCTACGATGGTGGTGTTGTCCTTGTCGATGATCACGCGGTCAGCGCGGCCCAGGTCCTCGAGGCGCGTGTTTTCAAGCTTGAGTCCGACCTCCTCGCTGATCACCCGGCCGCCGGTGAGGATCGCAATATCCTGCAGCATAGCCTTCCGGCGGTCGCCGTAGCCCGGGGCCTTGACCGCAGCACACCGCAGCGTGCCGCGCACCTTGTTCACCACCAGGGTGGCAAGAGCTTCGCCCTCTACCTCCTCCGCGATCACCAGCAAGGACTTGCCGGTCTCCGCGACCCTTTCCAGCACAGGCAGGATGTCCTTGATGGCGCTGATCTTCTTGTCGTGGATGAGAATGAAAGGCTCCTCCAGGATGGCCTCCATGGTCTCAGGCTTGGTGAGGAAGTAGGGGGAGAGGTAGCCGCGGTCGAACCGCATCCCCTCGACGATCTCGAGCTGCGTCTCGGTCCCCTTCGCCTCTTCAATGGTGATGGCCCCCTCGGCCCCGACCTTCTGGATGGCGTCTGCGATGAGCTTACCGATGAATTCGTCGTTTTTCGCGGCGAGGGTAGCCACGCGCTTCATTTCCTCGTAGGTCGAGATCTTGGTGGCCATTCTCTTCAGCTCTTCCACGACGCGGGCCACGGCCTTCTCGATCCCCCGGCGCAGGGCGGCCGGATTGGCTCCCGCGGCTACTTCCTTATAGCCTTCCCGGTAGATGGCCTGCGCCAAGACTACCGCTGTGGTTGTGCCGTCGCCCGCCTCGTCCTGGGTCTTCTTGCACACCTCACGGAGCATGCGGAGGCCCACATTCTCGAGCGTCCGATCGACCTCCAGCTCTTTAGCGATGGTGGCGCCGTCGTTGGTCACTACCGGAGGACCCCACTTCTTCTCCATCATCACCTCGCGGCCCCGTGGACCAAGCGTCACCTTGATGGTGTTCGCCAGAATCTCCATCCCGCGCAACAGATCCTCACGCGCCTGTTCCGAATAGACGATCTCCTTCGCCATTTCCGTTCACCTCCCTTCTCACTCCTCAGACAACGCCGCCGCGCACGGTCATGACGAAGTCATTCCGGTACGGAACACCGCCTCAAACTGACGCACGGGACAAGGTTGACCCCCTTGCTGGAACTCGCAGTCCCCCCAGTAGGAGCATCGATAGGAGCAGATTACTTCCGCCACCGGCTCCGTCCGTGCGATCTCATTCCCTAATTCCCCCGTGGTCCTGCGGATCTTGCGGGCCTCGAAGAACCCCTGAAACTGGCCCTTACCCAGGAACCGGACCGCCACCAACCGAGCCAGACTGCGCGCTGCCGGCCCGCCGGGATTGTGCAGGATGAAAGGCCGGTAATGGTTGATCGCCTCCCGGACCGTGGGATCCCAGTCCACGTGCCCGAGATAGCCGAGATCTACGCCAAGCAGCTCCTTGCAGGCGATCTGGAGGGCACCGGCCTCTTTCCTCTCCTTGTTGTCGCGCACCATATTCAGAATCAGCTGCGGATGCCAGCCGGCAAGCACTGCCTTCCAGCGTTCGGCTACCTCCGGCTTCTGCTGTTCGAGCCTGGCCACAATCTCCGGGATGGGGGTGCGAAGAGTAATTCCCCGTCCATCCGGACCTTTTCCCAGGAGACCGTCCCAGCGAGCGGCGGAACGGGGATTTCTGCCCAGCAGCTTCCACAGCAGGCCAAGCTTGACCAAGTTGAAGGCTTCGTGGAGGGAAAGCGGATCGGGTGTCGCGACCAGGATGGGAAGATCCGCACTGACAAAAAGATCCAGGATGAGATAGTTGGTGCCAGCCCCCAGGTCCAGCACGACCTCCTCTGCGTCGGAGGAGTGGATCGCACGGAGAAGCCGCAGCCGCTGGGACGCCGTGGCCTGGGCCGCACCCAGCACCCCCGGCTCGGTCGCGAGGAGTTCAAGATTCGGGATCTCGGTGGGCACGGGGGCCCATGTCGCCCGCGGTACCGTACCACTTCCCTCGCCGCGAGCTGGCTCCAGGCCGAACTGAATGTGCAGATCCGGTCCCCCGACGTCCCCGTCCACGAGCAGGACCTTGCGACCCGCGGCAGCCAAGGCCGTGGCGATGGAGGCGCTCAGGACAGTCTTCCCCACTCCCCCTTTGCCACTGGCGAGGGCAAGAATTCGTTTCGGAGCCGTGCGTTCCTGGGCGTGGACTTCGCCGAGCAGCTCGCGGACTGGCTCCAGACTGGCTACTTCCACCCACCGGTCCTCATCTGCGGACCACACACTGTCTTCCAGCTGTAGCTCTCCGCTTTGCACCAGTCTGCGCAGATCCTCTGCCGTGAACGGACCCTTGGTGAATCGACCGCTGCTGACGAAAAAGTGGTCCATCCTCACCCTCGCTGTTCCTCGCGATCACGCCGTGAGCTTCTCCTGCGCCTTCCCAGACCCACGCGAAGTTGTAAACCGCGCAAAGACCATCTGAAGTTCCAGGGATTCACCCTTCCCCGCGTAGAATTTTGCGGAGCACCGCCGGCAAAATCCCGCCGTGGTAATAGTACTCGATTTCCACCTGGGAATCAAGCCGGGCCTGCACCACGAATTCGACCACGGAGCCATCCGCTTTTTCCGCCCGGACGGTGAGCTTCTTCCTCGGCGTGAGGCCCTCGGCGATCCCGAGGATGGAGTACACTTCGGTGCCGTCCAGGCCGAGGGTCTCGCGATTCTGTCCGGCCTCAAACTGCAGGGGCAGGACGCCCATGCCGACCAGGTTGCTGCGGTGAATCCGCTCGAAGCTTTCCGCCAGAACGGCCTTTACGCCCAGAAGCTGGGTGCCCTTGGCTGCCCAGTCGCGCGAGCTTCCGCTTCCGTATTCCTTGCCGGCGACCACCACGAGCGGCGTACCCTGCTCCTGATATCTCATCGCCGCCTCGTAGATGGACATCTTCTCCCCCGTCGGGAAAAAGACAGTCCATCCACCTTCCACTCCTGGCAGCAGCAAATTGCGTAAACGCACATTGGCAAACGTGCCGCGCATCATCACTTCGTGGTTGCCGCGACGTGCACCAAAGGTATTGAAGTCCGCAGGCTTTACCCCGTGCGAGATCAAGAAACGCCCGGCGGGGCCGTCCGGTGGGATGGAGCCTGCAGGCGAGATGTGATCGGTGGTCACACTATCCCCTAAGAGAGCCAACACCCTCGCTCCGTGGATGTCGGTCGGAGGGCTCGCCTCCAGCGAAAATTCGCGGAAAAACGGGGGCTCCTGGATATAGGTGGAGCTGGCCTCCCAGACGTAGAGGTCCCCCGAGGGCGCCTCGAGCGCTTGCCAGACGGCGTCGCCGGACTCGGCCAACGCGTATTCCCTACGGAACACCTCGGTATCGAGGGCGGCCTGCAACGCCTGCCGGATCTCCTCTTTTGTTGGCCAGATGTCTTTCAGGTAGACCGGGCGTCCATTCGGATCGTAATCCAGAGGCTCGGTCAGAAGATCGATGTCCACCGTGCCGGCAATCGCGTAGGCTACCACCAGCATTGGGGAAGCCAGGTAGTTTGCCCTGGCCAGAGGATGCACACGGGCTTCGAAATTGCGGTTCCCACTCAGGACGGCAGCGACGACAAGTCCGTTGTCTTTGATCGCTCGTACCAGCTCCTCCCTCAGCGGCCCGCTATTTCCGATACAGGTCGTGCACCCGTAGCCTACCACGTGAAAACGCAGAGCCTCGAGATATGGGAGAAGCCCTGCCTTCCGCAGGTAATCCGTCACCACGCGCGACCCGGGGGCCAGGGTGGTCTTAACCCACGGGCGCACGCGCAGGCCCCGTTCGACGGCCTTCTTGGCCAAGAGACCAGCCCCGAGCATCACCGAGGGGTTACTGGTGTTCGTGCAGCTGGTGATCGCCGCAATCACCACGGACCCATGGGAAAGCTGAGCGGCCTCGCCGTCCAGGACAATCGGCACCCTGGGTTTGCGAGCCTCTGCGGGTCGGTCAGCAGGGGCACCTCCTTCGGAGGTCCACCGTGCGTGATCCTCCTCAGGCACGTCAACCCCGAAATGGTCGCGGAGCGCTGCGTGAAAGCGTTTGTGAAGTTCCTTGAGCGCCACTCGCTCGTGGGGCCTGCGCGGCCCCGCCACCGTGGGTTCCACGGTGCTGAGGTCGAGTTCGAGCACCTCACTAAAGGCCGGCTCGGGGGATGACGGCTCGCGAAACAGGCCCTGCTCTTTGCAATAGCGTTCCACCAGCTCGACCTGCTCAGCAGGCCTCCCGGTCATCCGGAGGTATTCGAGGGTCTCCCCGTCGACGGGGAAGAACCCGACCGTGGCCCCATATTCGGGCGCCATATTGGCAAGGGTGGCACGATCGGGTAGCGAAAGGCGATCGAGGCCAGGTCCGCAGAACTCTACGAACTTCCCCACCACGCCCTTCTTGCGAAGGAGCTCCGTCAAGACCAGAACCAGGTCCGTGGCCGAGGCCTCTTCGCGCAGCTCGCCGACGAGTCGCACCCCAACGACCTCGGGGAGGAGCATGTAGTAGGGCTGTCCCAGCATGACTGCCTCAGCCTCGATCCCTCCCACACCCCAGCCCAGCACCCCGAGGCCATTGACCATGGTGGTGTGAGAGTCGGTGCCGACCACCGTGTCCGGGAAGGCCACCCGCGCGCCGTTCTGGGCACGCACCTGAACCACCGCTGCCAGGCGCTCCACATTGACCTGATGGATAATGCCGGTTCCGGGCGGGAAGATGCGGAGGTTGTCGAATGCGCGCTGGGCCCACTTCAGAAGCTGGTAGCGCTCTCGATTGCGCTCGATTTCAAGGCGCATGTTTTCGGGCAGGGCATAGTCGGTACCGTAAAAGTCCACTTGCACCGAATGGTCGATAATCAAATCGGCGGGCACAATCGGATTAATTCGTCTGGGATCGCCGTTTGCCCGAGCCACCGCGGCACGCATGGCGGCCAGGTCGACAATCGCCGGAACGCCCGTGAAGTCCTGCAAAATCACCCGTGCCGGCATGAAGGGGATTTCCCGCTCGGGAGCAGTTTGCCCCCATGCCGCCACGGTTCGCACATCCGCCTCGGTCACCATTCGGCCGTCCCAGCTCCGGAGCTGGTTCTCCAAAAGTACGCGAACCGAAAATGGCAACCGCTGCAGCTGAACGAGTCCAGCGTCCTCCAGTTTTGGCAGGCTGTAGATCGTAAATACCCCAGCGGACGTCCGCAGCTCGGCCTCAAACGCCTTCCTCTCCATGGTCACCCTCCTGTCTGCGATTCCCTCGCCCTTCGCATGGGCCCTACAATTATAGCAGGAATTCCTCTCTTTCGCAAGGCACCAGGGCAGCACGCGACGTGCTCAATCTGCTTGCGCCTGCAGGCTCAAGGTGGAGCTCGGGACAATCAAAAATAGTTATTGATAACGGATGAAACGGAGTGTATATTGATTCCGGCAAGGACGGTGCACTTCGAAGAGGCCGTGGACCGGAAGAGGCGAACGAGGCATCGGAGGGAGGAAGGCGGATCAGACAAAGGAGGTGCCCCATGGAAGAGGAGGTCGCCGTTGGATGCGCACGGCCTACCGGCGGACCTGTCGGTGAGGCCGAATCCGAGGGGAAAGCAGCCCAGCAACCTCAAGAGGAGGAGGTAGGAGCCATGATCAGCGTCGGCAAGAAGGCACCCGACTTCGTAGCGCCCGCTTACCACAGGGGCAAGTTCATCAACGTCAAGCTCTCCGACTACCTGGGGAAATGGGTCGTCCTCTGCTTTTACCCAGGAGACTTCACCTTCGTCTGAGCGACAGAACTTTCGGCGGTCGCCGAAAAATACCCGGAATTCCAGCAGCTCGGGGTCGAAGTGCTGGCCATGAGCGTGGACAGCGTCTTCGTACACAAGATGTGGGATGAAAACGAGCTGTCGAAGATGGTCAAGGGGGGCATTCCGTTCCCGATGCTCTCCGATGCAGGGGGTAAGGTAGGCCGGGTCTACGGCGTTTACAACGAGGAGGCAGGGGTCGAAAACCGGGGCCGCTTTATTATTGACCCGGACGGCGTAGTCCAGGCCTACGAAGTCCTCACTCCCCCTGTAGGCCGGAACGTGCTGGAGACCATCCGACAGATTCAGGCGTTCCAGCACGTGCGCGAAAGTAAGGGCACCGAGGCCACTCCCTCCGGGTGGAGGCCCGGCAAGATGACCCTCAAACCAGGGCCAGACCTTGTAGGGCGCGTGTGGGAGGTCTGGAAAACCGACATGGCCTTTGACTAACGAGCGGATTGTTACGGGTTCCCGCGTAATCTCCCGCGGCTCGCCGGCTTCGGCTCCTAGCCGACGAGCCGCGGTGCTCTTCGCGTCCCATTCTGTAAAATGGGAACCGCCGCCGAGGGTAGGCGTTCTTAAGCCCTGACCTCCGGAAACAAGAGCGGAGAATTGCGGGCCGGCTGGTAACGGGGGGAGGCGCGGCGCGCACGGATGCGCTGCGCCGAGGAGTCGAGAGGGCGGCACCTGGCCAGACAGGGGACACGGAAGTGCCGGAATTCGCTTGCAAAACAGGCAATTTTTTCATAGCATTAGGCGCGTCGATCTGAGCAAGAAGGTGGACCAACCCGAGGGCATGGTTTTGGAGGACGGCAGTTGCAAATCCTCGAGACGATTGCCAAGAATACTGGCCTGCCGGTCACAGGCCATGCCTTCGACCGCGTACTGGCCGCCATAGCGGCCACGGCCGACCCGTGGGAGATCGTCGACCTGGCCGATCAGCCCTTCAATCTCACGGTCGAGGCCGTCAAGGTACTGGCGGACGAAGGCCTGGCGAGATTTGAAGGGGGCCAGGTATACCTGACGGAAGCGGGTCGACGCCTCCTTCAAGAGAGGGGGGTCGTACCCACCAAACTGCACCGATGTCCTTTCTGCGGTGGGTCGGGGGTCGACCTGCGGGAATTCTCCTCAGCCTACGAAACCTTCCTCCGCATAGCCGAGGATCGTCCGAAGCCCACGGACGAGTTTGATCAGGGCGTGCTCACACCCCTTTCCGCCATGCGTCGCGTAGCCCTGATGAAGCAACGAGGCGATCTGGTGGGCAAGCGGGTAGCCATCCTCGGCGACGACGATCTGATGACCCTGGCAATAGGGCTGGCGGGAGAACCGGAAGAGATCGTCACCTTCGAAATCGACGATCGCTACGTTCGGTTCATTCGTCATCACGCCGAGCGCCTGGGGATTCCGGCACGCGTGTTCACCTTCGACCTCCGGCAGAAGCTTCCCGAGGATCTCTTTGCACGATTCGACACGTTTCTCACCGATCCTCCGGAAAACTACGCCG
Organism: candidate division KSB1 bacterium; assembly: GCA_034506315.1. GTDB lineage: Bacteria > Zhuqueibacterota > Zhuqueibacteria > Oleimicrobiales > Geothermoviventaceae > Zestofontihabitans. The sequence goes on from JAPDPT010000020.1 coordinate 19,139, forward strand.
GCTTGTTCCTCTTCCTTGAGCGGGGCTTTGGCCTTTTGAAACCCGGCGATGGCCGAGCCGGCTACTTCGGGATGACCCTCACGGAGTCTTCGCTGAGCAAATGGGCAAGGCTCCAGCAATGGCTGGTCAGCGAGCACAGGATTGTCCTCACGGACCTAGTCTTTGAGCACAGCGAGTATGAGAACTGGGATTTCCTCCTGGAGAGCATCCGGTCCGACGTGGAGCCGTACACGCATTTCCCGAAGATCCACTGGTACCGGAGCTCATTCTATCGCGTAGAGACGCTTGACGGCTTCGAACCGCGCAACCCTACTTTCGAAGGAGCAGACATCTACAGTGATGAGGAGCGACTGGTCTATTCGAAAGAGATTGGGAGCCGAACCTCAGGCCAAGACGAAAGGAGGTGAGTCATGGGGCATCTCGGTCGGCACCTCATTCTGGAGTACTGGGACGCGGTGAACCTGAACAACCCCGAGCTTGTGGAAAGGGCCCTCACCGAGGCAGCCCTGGCCGGGGGTGCGACGCTGCTAAGCGTGCGGACCCACCAGTTTGCCCCTCAGGGTGTTTCGGGGGTGGCCATCATCGCCGAGTCGCACATCTCGATTCACACGTGGCCGGAATACAACTATGCGGCCATCGACATCTTCACCTGCGGTAACCGGGTGGATCCGCACAAGATGAACGAAGTCCTCGCCCGCTACTTCCGGCCCAAGCGTCAGAACATCACGGAGATGCTCCGTGGCCTCCGCATGGAGCACGTGGAGGAACAGAAAGAAAAGGTCCCGGCGTCGCTGGGCCACCTCTGACTACAGAACCCACCGAGGAGTGATCCGACGGGGCTGCAGGCTGCAGCCCCGTTCGCATTTTGGGACGGGTGTTGCAGGGCCTATCTGTCGCGTGGGTCCGGCGATCGATCTGGGGCCTCTCAGCGGAGACCCAGATACAGCCTGCAGCAGGCATGGGAATTGCCAAACCGAATCGTCAGCTCATCGCCTGATCCCATGCCACGGACCCGGCGTCCACCCGTGAAGGAGCAGGCTCGAACTTTGTAGCCCATGGGGACGATGGAGGATGTCTGCCGGGAGCGCCATTCTGTGACGCGCTCTGTTCGCACGCGGCATTTGGATCGGTGTTGCGGGGATGGTATCTTGCGGCCAGGAGACCCTGAACGAAAGGAGGCTCTTACCCGCACGCGGAGGACATCCCATGAAGCTTTTCGTACCGGGACGGATTTGCCTCTTCGGAGAACACAGCGACTGGGCTGGGGGATATCGGAGGATCAATGCGGAGCTTGAAAAGGGGTACACCATTATCACGGGCACCAATCAGGGGATCTACGCAGAGGTCAGACCCCATCCCTCGAAGCTCATTCTGCGCTCGACCCTCAGCGATGGCACCCGGGTAGGCCCGTTTGAAGTCCCGATGCAACGGGAAGCCCTCCTGGAAGAAGCGACCAAAGGGGGATTCTTCAGCTACGTAGCAGGGGTCGCCTATCAAATCCTCACTCATTATCGGGTCCGCGGGCTGGAGATCGACAATTACCTAACGGACCTGCCTGTAAAGAAAGGCCTCTCGTCGAGTGCCGCGATTTGTGTCCTGACCGCGCGGGCCTTCAACCGAACGTACGACCTAAAGATGACCATCCGCGGGGAGATGGAGTTCGCCTACCGGGGGGAGATCACGACTCCCTCGCGATGCGGGCGCATGGACCAGGGCTGTGCCTACGGCAGCCGCCCCATCCTGATGATCTTCGACGGGGAAGAGATTGACGTCCAGGAGATTACGGTCCCGAAGGACCTGTATTTTGTCATTGTAGACCTGAAGGCCGGAAAGGACACAAAGGAGATTCTTCGGAAGCTGAACCAATGCTATCCCTTTGCGGAGACCGAGTTGCAGCGCAACGTGCAGCGCTACCTTGGGCCCATCAACAAGCGAATCGTGCACGAAGCCTTGCAGGCCTTACGCGCCGGTGACGCAGAGCGAATCGGCGCCCTGATGAGAGAAGCTCAGGCAGAGTTTGACCGCCACCTGATTCCCGCCTGTCCCAGCCAGCTCAAGGCTCCCGTGCTTCACAAGGTTCTCAGCTACCCGCCCATCCAGCCTTACATCTACGGCGGAAAGGGGGTGGGATCGCAGGGTGACGGCTCGGCGCAGTTCATCGCCCGGGACGAGGAGAGCCAGAACAAGGTGATCGAGATCCTGGAGCGCGATCTCGGGATGTCCTGCCTGAGGCTGGTGATCCGCTCTGCACGTCGCGTCCGCAAGGCAGTCATTCCCGCCGCCGGGTTTGGACCGAAACTGTTTCCGGCCTCCAAGGCCATCAAGAAAGAGCTCTTCCCCGTAATCGATCGCCAGGGCCGAGCCAAGCCCGCCATCATGACCATTGTGGAAGAGGCCTTGAATTCGGGGATCGAGGAGGTCTGCCTCGTCGTCCAGGGCGAGGACCGGCGACTGTTTGAGGAATTCTTCTGCACCCCGCCGACCATCGAGAACTTCAATAAGCTTTCTCGCGCCGACCAGGAATACAGTCGCTACCTACTCGACCTCGGGCATCGCATCACGTTTGTGACGCAGGAGGTGCAGGATGGCTTTGGGCACGCCGTGTACTGCGCGCGAGAGTGGGTCGGAAACGAGCCCTTCCTCCTCTTGTTAGGCGACCATCTATACGCCTCAGACAATGCGACGCCGTGCGCGCGGCAGGTCCTGGACGTATTCGAGCGCGTAGGCCATAGCGTCGTGGGACTCAAGGTGACCCCGGCCGACGAGATCCATAAGTTTGGGTGCGTAACGGGCATCTGGGACCGCTACGCCGAACAGCTGAGCATTACGGAATTCGCTGAGAAGCCGGACCTGGAGTACGCTCGTCAGCGCCTGACCACCGAGGGCCTGGACCCCGACCAGTTCCTCACCATATTCGGCATCTACGTCCTCACCCCCAAGGTGTTCGAATTCCTGGAGGAGGCCATCCGCCATAACCTCCGCGAGCGCGGTGAGTTTCAGCTGACGCCCTGTCTGGACCAGGTCCGGCGCGAGGAAGGATTCACGGGATACGTCGTGAAGGGGAGGCGATTCGACATCGGCACGGCCGAGGCCTACCGGCAGACGATCATCGAGTTTCGCAACGCGTAGTCGCTCCGTCGACGCGCTCTGGGAGACGTGAATCTCACAACACTCCTCCCTGAGGATCGGGACGGGGTGGCGGGGCCGTGTCAAATGCCTGTGCGTGAGGGCCCCGGAGTTCTCCCAGGCCTGGGCGGACTTATTCCCGGCCGCCGCGAGCAGAGAGCACGCCATCGAGGGAGGGGCGGAACGCCTCTGTGCGGCGGCTGCGGAATGGCCTCCGAAGACGGGGCATTGGCTCCGCTTGATCCCCGCGGCTGACCCTGCCTGAGGAACGACCCTCGAACTCGAAGGAGCCCAAGCCCACCCTGAAACAAAATCCGCATCCCACGCTTCGTGGCTCAGGGATTGCAAGCAAGGTCCGCGACTCGGTCGAAAGGCTCCCGGCTGAGGCCAGGGACCGCGAAGCCGACGGCCATTTGCGGGACATGTAACGCCACGAGACATCTCAGCCAGATAGAGAGGACGGAGGCAATGCGACGGGATCTCGATGCTCTAACCGATCGGGAATTCGATCTTCTGGTCGTCGGGGGAGGGATTCACGGGGTGGCCATCGCCTACGACGCGGCCCAGCGGGGACTGCGTGTCGCCCTCATCGAGAAGGGCGACTTTGGATCGGCTACTTCGTCCAACAGTCTGAAGATCGTGCACGGAGGACTACGGTATCTGCAGCACGCCGACCTGCGCCGGATGCGGGAGTCGATTCGAGAACGGCGAATCCTGCTCCGGATCGCTCCCCATCTGGTCCACCCGCTACCGTTTCTCGTCCCCACCTACGGGCACCTCATCAAGGGGCCGGAGGTATTCGCTGTAGCCCTTGCACTCAACGGGCTCATCGGGGCCGATAGGAACCGTCGCCTCCCTCCGGAACAGAGGTTGCCTTGGGGGGAAATTGTCCCCGCCGCCGAATTCCGCAAGCTGGCCCCTATGGTGGACGGAAAGAACCTGACCGGTGGGGTGATCTGGTACGATGCGCAGATGTACAGCTCGGAAAGACTCCTTTTGGCGTTCGCCCAGTCGGCCGCGGAAGCTGGCGCGCAGCTCGCCAATTACGTGGAGGCCACCGGGTACCTCGTTCGCGACGGGCGGGTCTACGGGGTAAAGGCCGCGGATCGGCTGAACGGGCAGGTTTTTGACATCCGGGCTCGGTTGACGGTGAACGCCTGCGGCCCCTGGTACAATGAAGTCCTCCGAAGATTAGGGATCCGAACGGAGCGAGAGCCCTTGTGCCTCTCCGTGGCCCTCAATCTCGTGTCCACCCGGAAGCTCACGCACGAATACGCCGTCGGCTTCTACAGTCACAAACAGTACCGCGATCAGGATTCGGTCCTATCCCGGGGCTCCCGTCTGCTGTTTATCGCTCCTTGGAGAGAAGTGAACCTTGTTGGGACGGCCCACCTCCCCTACGAGGGCAAGGCCAACGGTTTCGCCATCCAAGGACGCGTCCTCTTCGACTTCCTACGCGAGGTTCAGGAGGCCCTTCCCGCCGCTGGCCTGCGCGTGGAGGACATCCGCTTCTACCACGCAGGGCTTCTACCGATGAAGCCAGTGCGGGGGTCAACCGATAACGTAACCCTGACAAAACGTCACCAGATCGTAGACCACGAAAAGGTCCACAGGTTGCCTGGCGTGGTCTCTCTCATCGGGGTAAAGTACACCACGGCGAGGGCAGTGGCAGAGGAGGTAACGGACCTGGCAGTGCGCAGGCTCGGTGTAAAGACGCCCGGGGCTCAAACAGCCGAAACCCCTCTGTGCGGAGGTGAAATGGAAAGCTTTGCCGAGTTCGCCCAGTGCAAGCTCCCGCTGCTCCGAAAATACCTCCCTGAGAAAACCGCACAGGTGCTCCTACACTGTTACGGGACGCGGTTCCAGGAGCTTATCCGCTACTTCGAGATTTCCCCTTACTGGGCCGAGGCAGTCGGCCCCGATCTTCCCGTCGTCAAGGCACAGATTCTCCACGCCGTCCGCCGGGAGATGGCCTGTAAACTCTCGGACGTGGTGTTCCGACGGACCGATATGGCCATGTTCGGCCTTCCGAATGCCGAAGCGCTCAGAACGGCCGCCGAGATCATGGCCAATGAGCTCGGCTGGAACGGACGCCGAATCCGCCAGGAAATGGAGGAAGTACAGGCAGTCTTCCGGCCCCTCGAGGAACTTGCCGCAGGTCGGTGAGAAACCCTCCTTCTCGGCCGCGGCGTTGCTCCACAGGGATGGGGTTCAGGCCGCCAAGAAGAACATTCTGGCAAATAGGGCTTGCGTTTGAGGAGCATCTTTGTAACGGGGGAGTTGAGCACCTGCCCTTCCCGGAAGCCCCTTTTTCCCTCGGAATCGCGACCGCCGTTGTCGACCTTGGACCCGGAGCGCGACGCTCAACGACTCAGGCCTGTGCAGGAAGGTAACGAGAGCCGGAATTCAACACCGAACGCCAAAAGAGACGCCATGGTCGGTGCCAGGTCGTCTCCCACGGAGGACGCGGGACAAGGCCGGGCACCCATATCCGGTTCCCCCCTATGCCGGGACCAGAGCTTTCCGCCGAAAGCGCAACGGACCCTGCACAAGAGCTCGCCAGAAAGCCGGACTTCAGCACATCGGAACACGCAGAGTGGCAATTCTCCGAGAAGGAGCCAGCCGGCGTAGGCGGGATAGGGGGAGAGTGAAGTTTCCCGTCCCAGGGTGAGCAGAGAGAGGCTCCACCAGGCCGCTCTTCCCACGCGTGCTGGGTGCCTGAGGCATCGGAGCGCGAGGGGGATTAGGCGCTGGGGGAGTCTCCCTGGTCCCATTTCGGGTCAGGAAGGCAACCCAGGGAAATCGAGCGAGGTGATCGTTCATGTGCAGGAGACGTCTCGTCGTGTGTTTGCTCGGGGGAGCGGTAGCCGGAGGCATATGCCTTTCGGGAAGACAGCTCTTGTTCGGCTCCTCTCCGATAACCTCGGAAGCCGTCGCGTACACGGTTCTCAATCGTGCGCTGCTGGGGTTCGTGATTGCCGTGAGCAGCCGGCGAATCCATCACTGCGTGCACGGTGCCTTATTTGGCCTCGTGGTTTCCCTGTCGGTATCGTTGGGTTTTCTCCTCAGTGACCCGTTGGGCTTCGCCGCGTATACCCTTGCGGGTGTCCTGTACGGGCTCCTCATTGAATGGTTTGCGACGGACGTCTTTCGCGCCCCCATGCGGATTCCGTAGACGCAGGCCCTTGCCGATGCTTCAGGGCGGCCCGCAACGCCCGCTCCCGTGGCAACGCTCATTGGCCACACGCGCCACATGTGGGGCCAGGGGCGGGGGCGATTGGAGCCATGGGAGAATCGCCTTGCTCACCGAGGGCATGATTTGTACATTTGCCGGTAAAGATTGGGCCGTACCGCACCTTAGCTCCGTCGAGATGAGGCGCTGCGGTTTCCGGTCCTTCCCGGAACTGCCGCAGGAGGAGGGGGCTCCGGGTCGCAGGTTGCCAAAGGGAGGAGGGGAAAGCCGGTGAGTCTAAGCACCGAGTTCGATGGACAGGCTTGGGAGGAACAAATGCGTTGCGGTTGGAGGGTGGTGTTCCTGGTTCTCCTGATAACGGTTCTTGTCTCTACGCCTGCACCTGCGCAGCAGAGCGTCAGCTGCTTCGATTGTCACGCCGACTCTGGGCTGACCAAGGTCGGTCCACAAGGCCAAGAGATCTCCCTTTTCGTCGATTCCGTCGCTTTCCGCAGATCCGTCCATTTCGAGCTGGGTTGTGTGGCTTGCCACGTGGATATCCAGGAGATCCCGCACCCTGAGAAGCTGGCTGAAGTGGACTGCGGAATGTGCCACGAGCTTGAGAAGCAGGGGTGTCTGGAAGGCGCCCACGGCAAGGCCCGCACGGCCGGAGACCCGGATGCCCCCAAATGCTCGGATTGCCACGGCCACCACGATATCGTGCGGGGCGATGACCCGCAATCGCGCGTCCACCCGCGCAATCAGCCGAAGACCTGCGCTAAGTGCCACGCAGACCGCGACTTTGTGCGTCGCCATGGTCTGCCCAGCGCGTTGCCTCCCTCGGACTACGAACGAAGTGTCCACGCGCAGGCGATTCAGAGGGGCGTCAAGGAGGCCCCTTCCTGCAGCGACTGTCACCTCCTTCCCGGCACCCACGTGTTCCTGGAAGTGGCCAGTCCACAGTCTCCCGTGAATCCCTCCAATGTGGCTTCCACCTGCGGACGCTGCCACGACGAGATTGCCAACACCTATATGGGGAGCGCTCACGGCACCGCTTTGGCCAGGGGCGTGAAGGAAGCTCCCACGTGCAACTTCTGCCACGGCGAGCACCGGATCCTCACGCCGCGCGAGCCGGGCTCACCGGTTCGTCCCGAGCGGGTCTCGGAAGCCATTTGCGCCCCCTGCCACGCTTCGGAAACCCTGAACGAGAAACTCGGTCTGCCGAGCGATCGCGTGTCCACCTACCTCAACAGCTACCACGGGCTGGCTGTGCGGCGTGGCTCCAAGGTAGCGGCCAACTGTGCAAGCTGCCACGGAATCCACAACATCTATCGGCAGGACGATCCTCGCTCCACCGTTCATCCGAACAATCTCGCCAAGACGTGTGGCACCTGCCATCCCGGAGCCTCCGAGCAGTTCGCCCGGGTGAAGGTCCACAGCTACCGCAGCGAGGCGCAACTGAAAGCGGCCTCCATCATCCGAAGCGCCTACGTCATCCTTATCCTCTTGGTGATCGGCGGAATGGTCGTCCACAACCTGATTGTCTGGCTGTTCTTCGCGGTCGAAAAATACCGGAAAACCCGCGCGGAGACGGGTGTGCGCCGTTTCGACACCTCCATGATCGTGCAGCACATCCTGCTCCTGGTCGCGTTCATCACGCTTGTCATTACCGGTTTCGCCCTCAAATTCCCGAACAGCTTTCTCTTCCGACTTCTCTTGAAGATCGGCGTGGACGAAGCCTTGCGGGGTCTTTTGCACCGGATCGCAGCCTCGGTGCTGATCGCTACGGCTATCTATCACTTCTTCTGGGCCTTCTTTACCCGCCACGGGCGGCGGGAAATTCGACGTCTGGTGCCGAACGTACAGGACCTGCTCGATCTGCTGCAAACCCTCCGCTACTACCTGCGGCTGAGTCCGGAAAGACCGCAGTACCAGAAGTATAATTACATCGAGAAAGCCGAGTACTGGGCCCTGGTGTGGGGCACGGTGGTGATGGTCTCGACCGGGCTGATCCTCTGGTTCCCGGAAACGGCTTCCCGTCTGCTGGGTCCATGGGCCTTCCCCATTGCCGAAATCATCCATTACTATGAAGCGTGGCTCGCCACGTTGGCCATCGCCGTCTGGCATTTCTACTGGGTTATCTTCCACCCCGATGAGTATCCCATGAGCTTCGTCTGGCTCCACGGGAAGATGCCCCACGAGGAAGCGATGAAACACCGCCTTCCCTGGCTTGCCGAAGAAAGTCGGGAGCTCCGTGCCGAGGAAAAGTCCAGGACCTCGTGACACGGTTTCTCCGTTCTCTTCCCACGGAGAAGCATCGTTTCAAGGCGGAGGGAGAGGGACGGAAGATGGGTACCTGGGGCGGCCGCCCACAGCGGTCGCCCCCAGGTCTCGCCCAGCAGGCTTAGATGGGAGTACCCTGCGGCGGAAGGGGGCTTCCGTGCTTCGAACGGACGGGGAGCAATTTCCCCGCAGCCAGGGCGAATCCCTCTTTCTAGCGAAATCCCGCTCGCCGGTGCGATAGGCGACTCTTTCGCTGCCAATCCGATGGCCCGACCGGAGGCGGAGTGTTTCCGTCTCAGGCGCTGCGGAGGCGGCGGAGGACTTTCATCACCTGACTGCCGCCCCGCCCGAAGAAATCGTACAGCTTTACGTACTCTTGGAAGAGCCGATCGTAGATTTTCCTGTGCTCAGGCACCGGACGGAAGCTTTCGTCCCGCAGGTGAGCCATCGCGGGGATGGCTTGCTGAATGCTGTCGTAGCCACCCGCCTGGCTTCCGGCTGCCACAGCGCCATACATTGCAGCGCCCAGGGCCCCAGCGAATTCCGAACGAGCCACTTTGATCTCGCGGCCCAGCACGTCCGCGTAGATTTGCATGAGCATGCGATTCCGGGTGAGGCCACCGCACGCGTAGAACTCCTCTACCTCGACGCCCCCGCGCTGGAAGGTCTCCACGATGACCCGCGTCCCAAACGCCGTAGCCTCGATGAGGGCACGGTAGACCTCCTCTGGGGTCGTGGTCAGGGTGGGGCCAATCAACAGGCCGCTGAGATCGTAATCGATCAGGACAGAGCGGCAACCGTTCCACCAATCCAGAGCGAGGAGACCCGACTGCCCTGGTTTCAAAGCGGCTGCCTTCTCCTCCAGGAGAGCGTGGAGGCTGATCCCCCTTCGTTCGGCCTCCTCGTGATAGCGGGGCGGCACAGCATTGCGGACGAACCAGGCGAAGATGTCGCCGACGGCCGCCTGACCAGCCTCGTAGCCGAAGTAGCCGGGCAAGATACCATCTTCCACCACGCCACTGATGCCCTCGATCGGCAGGCGCTTTTCGGCGACCACCATATGGCAGGTAGACGTACCCATGATCAGGGCCATCTTGCCAGGGCCATCGACCGTAGTGGCCGGCACCCCCACGTGCGCGTCGATCACGCTCACGGCCACGGGGGTGCCGGGCTGCAAGCCCGTGGCGCGAGCCATCCGTTCCGTGAGATCACCAGCCTTCCGACCGATGGGGACAACCTCCCCCCTCAGCTTTTCCTCCACCAGGTTTTCCAGCCGCGGATCCAGAGCGCGAAAAAATTCCCTGCTCGGGTAACCGATCCCCTTCTGCCAGATGGCCTTGTAGCCGGCGTGGCACGAGCTGCGCTTCAGCTCGCCCGTAAGCTGCAGCACAATCCAGTCCCCGGCCTCGAGAAACTGGTCGGCCAGTACGTACATTTCCGGATCCTCATCGAGGATCTGCATGATCTTGGGGATCAGCCACTCGCTGGAGATCTTGCCCCCGTAGTATCGGAGCCAGACTTCCCCGCGCTGCTCGGCTATCTCTTTGAGCCGATTGGCCTCGGGCTCTGCTGCGTGGTGCTTCCACAGTTTGACCCAGGCGTGCGGGCGGCTCTGCAATTCGGGCCGGAAGCACAGGGGCTGGCCGGTCCCGTCAATCGGCAACATCGTGCAGGAGGTGAAATCGATCCCAATTCCCACAACCTGTTCCGCCCTGATCCCGGCTGTCCGCAACACGGCTGGAATCGCCTCGTGGAGCGCATCGAGGTAGTCCTGGGGATGCTGGAGCGCCCAGTCCGGCTCGAGCTTCTGCCCATCGGGGAGCTCCCGATCCATTACCCCGTGCGGGTACACAAAGACTTCGGTGGCGACCTCCTCGCCGGTCGCGACGTCCACCAGCAGTGCCCTGGCCGACTCCGTCCCGAAGTCGATCCCAAGCGAACATCGCCGATCGCCCATCTTGCCCTCCGTGTGGCTTCGTGTCCGGTTTTTCCCTGCCGTTTGTTGAAGCGCGGGAAGCACCGACATCCCTCCTCGCGCGCTGCGCCGCTTCAAACCCGATCACTCGCGATTATGCCGCCCTCCATCGCCGAGGCCAGGCAAGAGCTCGCAGAGGCCCAGGGGTTCACTCCCACTGGTCCACGTGGACAATGGCCTTGACCACGTTGTCCCGGTAATGGACCGCCGTCGCCAGCGCCTGTTCTGCTCGGGAAAAAGGGAAGACATGGGAGATCAGCGGCCGCACATCCACCAGGCCTCGTTCGAGCATGGGGATGGTAAACTCGTACACATGTTTCATTCGCCGCACCATGTAGATCGTGAGGCCCTTGCGCCGCGAGGGGGTCGACTTGAACTGGATCCACTCGTCCACGGGAATGCCGATGAGAACAACGATCCCTCCCGGTCGAACCATCTCCACGGCCTGTTCGGGTGTCTCTCGGACGCCCGCTGCTTCGAACACCACATCCACGCCGCGCCCATGGGTAAGACTACTGACCGCCTCCACCACATCAGCCTCCGAGGGATTGAGGGTGTGGTCGGCGCCCAGCCTGCGCGCAAGTTCCAGCCGGTACTCGAGAGGATCCGTGACGATGATCTGGGCGGCCCCGGAGACCCGCAGGACTAACAGCGTGCAGAGCCCGATTGGCCCCGCACCGAGGATCGCGGCCGTCCATCCCGGCTTGAAATGACCCAGGCGCACCGAATGGAGTGCCACTCCCAAGGGCTCAAGGAGGGCACCCTCATCGTAGCTGATCCCGTCGGGCAACGGGTAAAGAAGCTCGGCCGGGTAGGCCATGTACTCCCGGAAGCTTCCGTCCACGGGCGGTGTGCCGCAGAACTGCACCTGAGGGCACAGGTTTGGGTGACCCGTCCGGCACATTTCGCAGTGCCCACAATGGCGGGCCGGCTCCACGGCGACCCGCTGGCCTGGGCGCACACGCTCAACTCCCGAAGCCACCTCGACAACCTCCGCCGAAAACTCGTGGCCCAGGATCAGTGGGCCAGGCATTTCCTCCTCTCCGAGCCTCCCGTGCAGGTAGCGGTGGCTGTCGGAGGCACACACGCCTACGGATTTCACCCTAAGCAGTACCTCACCCGGTGCCACCTGAGGCACAGGAAGGTCTCGGAATTCCACCTTCTCGGGACCGAGTAGATAAAGGGCCCTCATCTCTCTCCGCTCCGTCGATCGAACCAGCCTGCCTTGCAGCAAACCTCCCACTCGGGCGTCGCGGCTGCCACCCTCGCGCCGGACCAGGGGCGGGTCGAATTTGCGCTCTCCGGGCCGAAACCGCCCGACGCGCACTTCCACCTGGAGCCCGGAGTCACCCTCCCCCTGACTACCTCACCAGGACGGTACTTTCTTGGGGGCCTTTCTCAACCACCTCCAGGACGAACGGGATCATGTCCCGGATGCCTTCAATGTGCGTGATCAGGAAGACCTGCCGGAAATGGTGGGAGAGGCCGTTCAGCACTTCCAGAATCTGTTGGCGGCGCTCTTCGTCCTGCGAGCCGAAAACCTCGTCCAAGACGACGAAGCGCACGGGGCTTCGGGCGGAGCGTTCGGCCACGACCTGGCTAATGGCCACCCGAAAGCAGAGGTTCACCAGGTCCTGTTCGCCACCCGAGAAACGGGTAATCGGGTAAAACCTGTCGTCGTCAAACAGCTGAAGATTGTAGTCCTGATCGAGGCTGACAAGCACGTACCGTCCGTTGGTGGTCTGGCGCACGAGCTCCGAGGTGCGGTGTTCGAGCAAAGGACGCAGCCTGCCCCCTAATTCCAGCCGGAACTCCCCGAGCAGTTCCTCCAGGACCCGGAGATCGGCAATTTCCGCGCGGATTTTTTCCAGGCTACTGCGCTTACGCTCCGCCTCCTTGAGCCTGTCGCGGAGCTCGCTTACCCGCTGCAAGCGCTCCCGGTACGCTCCGTGAGCATCGGTCCATTTCGCCTCTCGCTCTTCCCGCAGCCGGGTGGCATTCTCGTACTGTACCCGGCTCTCCTCAAGGCGCTCCGCGCTAAACCCCACGGCCTGGAGCTGCTCTTGGCAGCTTTGGATCTCCCTTCGGGTTTCGTCCAGTTGCTCCTCGAGCCTCTTTTTCTTCGCAAGCCAGTCGGGTAGCAGCTGCACCAGGCCCCGTTTCTCATCCGCTTCCCGCTGGCGTCCCAGAAGCCAGTCCAGCTTTTCCCGAAGCGCTCGATGACGTTCGGCATCGTACGGAAGAGCCTCGATGGTTGCGATCTTCTCCCGGAGCGCCCTCTCCTTCGCCTGGAGGCTCTCCAGCTTCTCTGCAAGAACGGCCTCCTGCTTAGTCCATTCAGATAGCCTGGCCTCGCATCCGGCGAGCTCCTCACGATCCCTGCGGGCATTCTGCAGGTTCTCCTCGATCTCGGACTTTTCTGCCTCGAGTCTCCGGAGCGCCTCGTTCGCTTCTTTGTAGCGCTCACGGAGCTTGCGCAGCTCCTCATCGAATTCCGCCAGGACACGCGGCTGATGGTCGCCAAGGGGTCTCCGACAGACTGGGCACGGGCTTTCGGGGCCCAGACGGGCCACCTGCTCTCTCTTGTCACGAAGATCTCGCCCCTGCTGTCGGATGGCTTCAAGCTCCCCCTGCTTTCTACGGATCTCCCCCTCCTTTGCGCGGAGTTTCTCCTCGAGTTCGGGAACCGAGGCTGCGCCCGCCACAAGCCCTTCCTTTCTCTGAAGAAGATCTCGGCGGTCCTTCTGCGTGCTCTCCAGTCTTGCGCGCGTGTCCTTCAGTTCGGCCACACAGGAATCGAGTTCGGCTCTGAGGTCAGATAGGCGCCGGCGCTCGGCCTCCAGCTCGTCCATCCTCTCTTTCGCCTGTTTGACGTGGGGAAGCTCCGCCAGCACTCGTTCCAGTTCGGCGAGCTCCTTCTTGGCCTGTTCGGCCTTCTTGATCTGCCCGTCCAGGTGCCCGAGCTCTGCCTCAACGTGCTGGAGGCTCGTCTTGGCCTTCTCCAGGCGACCCGACCACTCCTGGTAACGCACCTGGAGGCTCTGCTCGGCCGCGTACCTCTTCCAGGCTTCCTCCTCGAGCTTCTTCGCTTTCTCGAACTCGGCCTTGGCCTCCTCGGCCTGCCCTCGGGCCTCCTCCTTCTCTGCCTCCGCCTGGCCGAGATCGGCCCGGAGCTTGTCGATATCCTCCAGACCCCCTTCCAGTCCCTCCGCAAACTTCTCCTTTTCGGCGCGGTCGGACCGGATCGCCTGGCGGGCGCGGTCGATCAGGTCGAGACCCACGAGGCGGTTTACCGTCTGCCTCCGCTGCTCAGGGGCGAGCTCGGAGAAGGCTGCCACTTCCCCTTGGCGGGCGAACACGGAGGCGCGAAACGACGGCGCGTCCAGCCCGATTATCCCTTCCAGGAAGCGACTGACCCCGGCATCTCGTTCGGCGATGGGCTTAGCCATGCCTGCGCGGAAAAGCTGCACGGAGAGCGCTCCGGTGCGGCCTCGAATTTCCCGGACCAGCCGGTACTGGCCGTCGTCCAGCTCGAACCACAGCTCGACGGCGCAGTTGTCGTCCTTTCCCGCTCCCACCCAGCGCAATGAGTCGTTCTCCTGCCGACCGGGGCCAAGCCCCTTCAGGGCGAGGTGGCCGTAGAGAGCCCAGTAAATGGCTTCGACAAGGGTGGTCTTACCGCTCCCGTTCCGTCCCAGAATGCCGATCAGGTTGTCGGGGAACTCCACCTCGGCCTTGCGGAATCGGCGGAAATTGGTCAGGGCAAGGGCTCGGATCACCATTGTTCGTTCACCCCCTCCGCCAGCTGCTGGCCCAAATAGCTCTCACCCTTTTCCTTGAGCCGCTTCCGCTCTTCCTCGGGTAGATCTCTGGCGAGAAGAAAGCGCTCGAATTCCTCGGCCAAGTTGCCGATCCGCGCCTGGGTTGAGGGTTCCCTGCCCGCGGCCGCCAGTTCTACGGTCTTGACGACGGCCAGGCAGTGGGAGAAGATTCGCTCCAGTTCCCGGAAATCGATGCGCAAGTAGGTTTCTCGCGGAATCCCCAGGAGCCGCAGATCGACGATGGCACCTTCGGGCACGTTCGCCGCCTCTTTCTCGATTTGCGCGAGCACCTGTTGGGCAGAAGAGGCCCCGGCGATCTGCGGCTCCACTCTCACCATCGGCCGTGCCGGGACAGGGATGTACTCCCGTTGGATCTCGCGCCCCACGTCCACCCGCAGGTAACCTGGCTCTGCGTCCATCTGATCCAGTCCCGTGCGCTCGGTACTCCCACAGTAGCTCACGTGGTCGTTGATGTCCACGCGCCGGTGGTAATGGCCCAGCGCGATGTAGTCGAACAGGGCACCGAGCCTGGCTTCCAGGTCGGGAATCCCCTGCTCCCCGAACTCGCCCATGGCGAAGTCTTTTCGCCCGCACCAGGTGCCGTGGGTCAGTAGGATGTTCAGCTCGGCGCGCGGATCCAGGCTTACCTCATCGAACGCCTGCCTCCATTCCTTCTCGTCGAAGGTGTGGGGGACACAGTGGATTGCCACGCCTCCGATCCTCACGCGGCGATATTGCCCCACGTAGGCCACGTGGACGTTCGGAAGCAACGCAAGGGTCTCGAAGATGGACCCGGTAGCCCGGATCCGGGGAGTGGAGTGGTTCCCGGAGATCACAACGAACGGGATGCCGGCATCCGCCACCTGTTTGATCGCCTCGAAGGCCACGCGGATGGCCCGGTTGGTCGGGCGCGGCGTGTGAAACAGATCGCCGGCGTGAAGGACCAGATCAGGGGGATCGGCCAGAACGTCGTCAATCACCTTTCGCCAGGCGCGGTAGAAGTCCTGCTCACGCTGGTTCAGTCCGGTCTCCGGATCGATCCGGGCATATTCAAAGTAGCCGAGATGCGTGTCCGACATGTGAACCAGACGCATCGTCGCCCCTCGTACTTTGCTTGGCCGGTCCCGCTCGTCGCACGGAGCGGGGGAACAGCTCGGGGCGAACCGTTCTCCCCGGGCGTGCGAGAGGAAGACTCGGCTTTCTCGAGAAACTCACCTCGCCCCGGCGCTGGTCTTGCCCGGGAGATGCCCTTGCCCGGCTCTTAACCCTACCAGGTCACGCGCTGCAAGAGTCGCAAGGCATTGCGTCCGAGGATGTCGCGCCGGGCCTCGACATCGAGCTCGGAGTAGACCACCCAGCCGAACTGGGGCCGCGGGTCGCGCATCGGGGCATCGGTCCCAAAAAGGACGCGCTGCGACCCCACTCGCTCCACCAGGTACTCGATGATGGTAAGCGGCACGTTCGTGATCGTCAGCTCCAAATAGACATTGGAGTGGCGCTCGGCCAGCGCGGCGGCCATGGTTGCGAACTCGAAGGTCGCACCCGAGTGGGCGCACAGGAAGGCCACGCCCGGGTAGCGGTCGGCGAGCTCGTCCACCTCGGCCTCCGTCTTCTCCAGATCGAAATGGACAAGCGCCAGCAGGCGGTGCTGATCGGCGAACTCCCACCACCTGCGGTACAACGGACTGGTCAGGGGAAGCTCATTGCGGGGGAAGTACGGCTTCAGCCCAGGCCAGCGAGCCCAGAGGTGGTATGTCTGGATCTCCCGCTCCACCTCTTCGGGTGTTTGGTGCGTGGGATCGATCGTAACGTAGCCAAGCAGCTCGTCCGGGTGACGGCGGAGAATCGTGAGCAGCTCCCGATTGCCCCGCGCCGCGTCGGACCAGATACCCAGGAAGCTGCTCACAAGCAACTTCCTCACTCCCAGCCGCCGAAAGCCGGCGAGCATCGGCTCAGGCCCGGCCTCCGGCATCCGGATGCCCCCCGCGTGCTCGCATCCCTCCGACACGACGTGGGCGTGGGCGTCCACCATCGCCTCGCCCTCAAAAGGCAGTCCCTGCTGCGCGAGGCGGATGAGCGGATCCTCGCTCTCGGGTGCCGCGGGCCTCAGATCGGGAGTGCCGAGTAGGCGGCGAAGGTTTTCGCCCGCAATGAGCGATTTGGTAGGCTCATCCAGCTCCGCGTAGTCCAGAAGCGCCCGTGCTGCACCTGGGCTCTTCACCGGCGCCTCGCTCCCGAACAGGAGGCGCTCGGGCCCGAGTTCCCTGGCCAGGTACTCGAGGATGCGATGCGCCTGGAGACTCGAGAACTCGACGTACAGGTTCTCGCAGTCGAAGAGAACGCCCAGAAGCTCCCGGAGCTCTCGCCAGTCGGCCTTCTGGACCAGGACGCGCAGCTTGCGGTATTGCCGGCAAAGCCGATGGACCGTGCTGAGATCCGTCTCCGGCAACTCGATCAAGAGAAGGATACCCTCGGCCTGAAGAGCCTCCAGGAGGTCCGCTGCTTGGTAATCGTTCAGCGAGAAGCGGAAGCGGGAGGGGAAGATCTTCGCCGCGCGCACTCCTGCTGTGCGCATCATCTCCACAAGCTGCTGAGGCTTCGGGAAGTCTCGGGCCGCTGCAGGCATTACCACCCAGCAAGGGTGAAGGCGCGGATTGCCCGCGATCTCCTCCAGGAGAATTCGGTTGCCGAAGAGGGGATCGTAGTGAGCTGCGAGGCTATGAGCGACCAAGGCTGCGTCGATCCCGCACCGGTCCATGGTGCGGAGGACGTCCTGGAGGCTCCACCGCTCGCAGGGGTGCTTGCCGGGCCGAGGCCCGATGGTCACGAAGCTGTCGAAGTAAATCCGGCGTGCCCCTCGTGCTGGCTCTACCGGCTCCATCGCCCCTCCGGAGGCAAGAGCTCTGGGAACGGCGCGTGTGGCTCCGTCTGATACCAGTAGGCGACCGAAGCGATGTCATCGGTCAAGGGCTGGAACTTCCCATCCGGCCACCAGCCGAGAGCCTGAATCGTCACACGCAGATCCTGGCGGAAACGGATGGGATCGAGGATGTGCCATCGGTAAAGGGCGTGACGGGGTACCTCACCGGGCTCCTTGCGGTAGAGGGGATATCCGAGGAATGCGGTGGAGTAGGTCTCGCCGCCGAAGCACCAGGCCCCGCCGAAATAGTCCTCTGTGCCGGTGCCGCAGATCGTCGGGTAGGCGCCATCGCCGTCGATGTAGAACTTCACTTCGCCCTCGCCCCACCAGCCGTTGCTGAGCTGGGTCCAGGCGAGAAAGGTGCCCACGTAATGGCCGCGCCCCCGTACGCCGTCGAGGATGACGTGCTCCGGATGCTGGCGCGAGGTCATCGATCGCCGCCACTGGGCGTGGAAGTAGGCGGCGTCATCGGGCACGGGCGCCAGAGCGTACGTGATCTGGTAGTAGAACCCCGGGATGCGCTCCCAATGTTGGGATTCCAGGGTAATTCGGGCCCGCGATCGGAAGGGCATCGGCCAGTAGCAATTGAAGCCCCCGGATGGATTCACGGCCACGGGAATGGAGCTCACCGGGTACCGGAGACCGTGCCCGTTGCAGAAGAAGTCGCCGAGCGGCACCTCTACCGAGGGCGAGGGCTCTTCGTCCCAGTAGAACCGCAGCACGCAATCACGATAGGCCTTCGGATCAACGGTCAGCCAAATGTGCTGGATGATCCCTGGGCCCTGAACATCCGCCAGGGTCACCGTTTCTCCCGGCTGGAGAGCGATACACGGGCGCACCTTCCAGCCCTCTCCGAGCCTCCACGCTGGGGATTTTTCGTCCGGCACAGCCCTGGCACCTCCGCCTTTGCGACCGTCTGGATTTTCTGCCGAGATCGAGCGCGTCTCGGCATCCACGAGCAGGGGAAGGGCCCCCAGTGCACCGCCCAGAATCCTTGCGCTGTCCATCGCCTCACCTCCGTCGGTTGCTGGTCTCACACCCGATGTGTGTCGGACCCCCAGAGTCGGTGCCTGCCCCAGACGGCAGGCCAGAGCCCTCCGATCCCAGCTACAACAATTCCGGGCCGGGAGAAATCCGACACGGGTTAGCCTGGGTTCGCCCCGGCGCCGCCATCTTCTCGCCCACGATCCTCCGTTGAACGCCGCGACGGGGGCGAATCTCGGTACGAAAACCCCGTGCCGCCAGTTGTCGAGCGATCACTTCCGGGGGCACAAAATGGCTGGTCAACCCCATTAGGCGTTCCAGGAGAGAGGCTGCCCGCACCAGCCAGAGACCTGCGTCGGGCTCCTCCACGATAACGCGTCCGCCCACGCGCAGCACACGGGATAGCTCCGAAAGGACGCGACGATGATCGTCAAAGTGGTGAAAGGCATCGACGATGAGGACGAGGTCAACTCCCTCGTCACGAAAGGGGAGCTCCTCGGCTCGTCCGCGGACCAGGAGCAGGCCACCCTGTCTTCGGGCCATGGCGAGCATTCCGGCGGAGCGATCCAGAACGATCGCCCGCTGCGCCTTTGTCCGGAGAACGGACGCGACCCTCCCCGTACCCCCGCCCAGGTCAAGGAGTGTCTGTACCGGATCCCCCATTGCTTCGGCCCACTCGTCCGGGGAAGGCGGGGGCAGGAAGTTTTCGTAAACCCTCGCGAGTTTGTCGAAGAGGTCCACGGTCGCTCCGTCCGTGGGGGGTGAGCTCCTCGAGGGACTCTATCGCAGTCCGTACTTCTGGAGCTTGTAGCGCAGGTTCCTTTCCGTGATTCCGAGCAGCTCGGCGGCCCGGGTCTGTACGCCTTGCGCCTTCTCCAAGGCTTCCAGGATCAGGCGCTTCTCGAAAGCGGCCACCTTTTCGGGCAGGGTGGCGTTCTCGTCGCTTTCGGGGACGGGGGCAAGGCGGCTGCGCAGGGTGGGAGGAAGTTCAGCCGTGGTAATCAGGTTGCTCCGCGCCAGCACCACCGCCTGCTCCACAATGTTCTGCAACTCCCGCACATTGCCGGGGTAGTCGTATTTCAGCAATAGATCGAGGGCTTCGCGGGAGAAGCCGTCTAAGTGTTTTCCGTACTCCTGAGCGAAGCGGTGCAGGAAGTGGTCCAGAAGATGGGGGATGTCCTCCTTGCGCTCCCGCAGAGGAGGAAGCCAAATCCGGACTACATTGAGCCGGTAGTACAGATCCTCTCGGAACGATTTCTCTTCGACCATGCGGTCGAGGTCGCGGTTCGTGGCCGCCACGATGCGCACGTCCACCTTGAGGGTCTCGCTACCCCCAACGCGCTCAAAGGTGCCCTCCTGGAGCACCCGCAACAGCTTCACTTGTACCTGAGGCGGCAGGTCGCCCACCTCATCGATGAAGAGGGTGCCGCCGTCGGCCAGCTCGAAGCGACCTTTCCGCAGGCGGTCGGCCCCGGTGAAGGCGCCCTTCTCATGCCCGAACAGTTCGCTTTCCAGCAGGCTTTCGGGAAGAGCCGCGCAGTTCACGACCACAAAGGGTTTGTCCTTACGAGGACTGGCGGCGTGAATTGCGCGGGCGATTAATTCCTTGCCTGTGCCGCTTTCGCCCAGGATCAGTACGGTGGCCCGCGTCGGCGCCGCCCGTGCGGCAATGCTCAGGGCCTCGTGCATTCGCTGGCTTACCGACACGATGTTGGCAAAGTCATGGCGGGTCGCCAGCTGTTCACGGAGCCACCGGTTTTCGGAGAGGAGCTGTTTGCGCTCGTGAGCCCGACCTACGACGAGCTCCAGCTGGTCGAGATCGATAGGCTTGGTCAAGTAGTCAATCGCCCCCTGCTTCATCGCCTCCACGGCATTCTCCACGCTCCCGAAGGCCGTCAGGACGATGAAGTCGACCTCCGGATTAATCTCTTTGCCCTTCCGGAGAAGCTCCAACCCCTCCATTTCCGGCATGCGCATATCGGTCAGCACCAGGTCAATCGCATGGGCGCGCAGCTTCTCGAGAGCCTCGCGGGCTGAGCCCGACACCAGGACCTGGAAGCCCCGTTTGCGCAGGAAACCCGCCAAGACCTCAGCCTGTTGCAGCTCGTCATCGACCACCAGAATGGTGTACGAACTCATGCTGATCCACCCCTGGGAAGGTGAAGGACGAACGTAGTCCCCTGCCCGAGCTGGCTGCGGACGTCGATGGAGCCGTCGTGCGCCGACACGATGCGGTGCACAAGGCTGAGGCCGATGCCGGTCCCCTCCGGACGGGTCGTGAAGTACAGGTCAAAGATCTTCGGCAGCACGTCCGGCGGAATCCCCGATCCCGTATCCGATACCGATATCCTGACCTCGTCTTCCTCGTCTTCGAGGAGGAGGAGGATCTGGTCCCCTTCCCTGCACGCCTGGATAGCATTTTGGACCAGGTTCACAAGGGCCTGTTTCAGCTGGTTGGCATCGACCTCCGCCACAACCCTTTGCCCGGCGCGCGTAACCAGATCGATCCCCTTTTCGGCGGCCGCGCTGCGCATCAGATCGGCCGTCTCGTGGACCACCTCCCGCAGATCCACCCTGCACTTGTTAAGTTGGGGAGGACGGGCAAACTCCAAGAACTGCCGCACGATATCGTTGACCCGCCGGGTCTCCGTAACCAGAGCCCGAGTGAGGGATTGGTACTCCTCTTCGTCGCGCTGGGGTACGAACTCCCTAGCCAGGCGCTGCGCCACCACGGAGATTGCGTTGAGGGGGTTCCGGACCTCGTGGGCGATGCTGGAGGCCAGCTGACCCATGGCCGTAAGCCGTCGCTCGCGGGCCAGCTGCTGTTCCAGGCGCATCTGCTCGGTCAGATCCCGGAAAACCGCGAAAGCGCCTTCCGGCTTCCCCTCCTCATCGGGAAGTACGGAGGCGCTGGCTTTCAGAACCCTTTCCTTGCCGCTCAGCCTGCACCGCAGCTCCCGCTCCTCCACGGAAGCGTGCAGGTTGAGCGCCTCCGAAATGACTTCGGCCAGGCCAGGGACGTGCTGGCCCAGGGGCTCGCCCGGACGTGTCGCGCCTTCCCCAAGAATTCGTTCCGCGGCAGGATTGGCCCATAGGAGCCTCCCTTCCCGGTCGACTGCAACCACCCCGTCTCCCATTCGCTCAAGAATCCCGGCGCTGAGGGTCCGGACGGAGTGGTAAGCACGGCGGGTTTGCGCGGCAATCTGGCTTGTCCAAAGATAAGCGACGGCAAAGGTTCCCGCCAGGAGAAGCACCAGGGTGGACACGAGGATGCGGCTGACCATACGCGCCTGGGCGCTACGCAGGGGAGCCTGGCTTACTCCGACCCGCAACAGAGCTAGCTGATCTTGCCCAAGCGGGAAAGGCCGGACGGCCTCGAACACCCGCTCACCCCCAAACGTGGTCTGTCGCCACACCCGTTGCCGCTGCCGGAGGGCGCGGGAAAGGGCCGAATCGGAAGCGATGCTCGAGAGCGCGAAGACATTGCCCGTCGCGGCCAGAATCCCCAGCGTATCCTGAAGGGCAATGTAGACGATCTCCTCGCTGCGGGCGATGTTCCGGATCATCGTGCCCACCCCGATTTGCTTCCGGAACGGGAGAAGGCGATCGACCCGGCATCCAACGACCACCACTCCCCCGGGACCCCGCGCCATACCCCGGTACCATTGGTCATCGGCGGTTTCCAGGACGTCTGCCTGCTCCCCGTCCTCGCTCTCCAGCAGGGCCGCGACGGCCTCGTCCATCTGCGACCAGCCTTCGGGAGGAGGGCTGGGCCAGAACGCGACCGTCCCCTCTTCCCTCCACAGGACGATCACGTCCAGGGATTCGCGCTTCGCAATACGGTGGAGCTCTTGTTGAGCGAGCGGCCGGTGGCGGGCCAAGGATTCTACGGAGCGAGCCGCGGAAATCAGTCGCCCCAGAAGCATCTCCTCGACGGTGTCCAGTGCCAGGAGGGAGAGAACTCCGCCCTGCTCGATCGCGGCTGCCAGCTCCAGGGCATGGTCGCGCGCCAGAGCTACAAGCTCTCGCCGCGCGGTCCAATAGTCGAGGAGCACGGCTCCCATGACCAGCACGAATACCAAAACCAGGGCGAGAGTTAAACTCCGACCACCCCGCAAGGAGAAGATTCCCCGAAGCCAGGGCGTCATCTGGGTCCCGACCCTATTCCAGCCTCATGGGCATAGCCGACCTCCCCCCTACGTACTCCAAGATCCGAGTCGACCCACCGTTGCTCCCATCCCGTCGCATCGGGCGAAGTTACGAAAAACGGGCACGAGGCCCAAAGCCGATCTTCCAGAATTGTCTCCGAGGCAAGGGAAAAAGCACTGGGCACGTCCGGAGCGACGGACTTCCCCCGCCCACTGTGCAGGCGATGTACCCTGCCGTCACGGCAGGGAGCGCCTTTCCCGCCAAGGAGGGGCGGAATGAGAGCTTCAGCTCCAAGAGCCGCTCGCCCAGCCATCGCAGCAGCTTGGACCTTGCTTGCCACCGCGCCGCGAGAGCGTCGGGCCCCCTCCGGATCCTCAAATTCTACCGAAACGCCAGCGGTTTGAGCCACCCAGCGAGAACCAGAACGATGACCAGTAGGCTGTAAAATGTAAACACGGCCATCGTCACCAGCAGCTCCCTGCGCTGATTCTTGCTCCTTCCGGGCTTGACCATGTCCACGATCCCTTTGTGCATCAGGACGAGACCCAGGACATTCGTGGCCCAGTAGGTGAGAATCAGAGCCGGGAGAAAAAGCCGCGGGGAAAACCAGGCGACCAGGCTGGCTACCCCGTAGGCAATGGGCAGGTTCACTACGACGTCGTTCCACCACGACAACGGCGAAAGGATGTAGCCCAGGGCGATCAGAGCTGTTTTCTTCAGGCGTTCCCAAGTACGCGGCCGGATTGAAGCATGCCGTTCCATCGCCCTCACCCCCACGGTGGTCTTCTCTCCGGTCCGAGCCGAGCCTCAGGCCTTTCTCGTCCGCGTCCAAGCCTGGTGGACCAATCCGATCCCTTCGCGCCGGAGTCCTTTGCCGACTGCACCGGCCTGGCAGATGATCTCCCCCGCTCTACATAATCGCAGCGGTGATGACCGCCTACTCCTCCATCATCTCAAGGGGCGACTTCTCTTTCTTGAGCCCAGCCGGCAGGTCAAATTCCGACGGGGCCACTTTCGCCTCCTGAACCTTCGTGGCCTCGCTGACCCTGTGCACGGAGCCTGCGCCGAGCTCTACCGTTGTGACGGTCTTCAGGGGAAGGCCGTGGAGGATCTGGATCTCGCTCTTCCCATCGCCCCCAAGCAGACCGTAGGCCTTCAGCGTAGCCACCAGCTCCTCGCCCACATCGTAGGCATCCGTTACCCAGGTTTCGATGATGGGTTGCTCGTTGAGCAGACCAAGGTACTTGCGGCAAGTGTAACCAAGCACCTGGGCTTCCTCGCCCGTGTCTTTCCACACCAGGCGAACGTTCCCCTGCATTGCTTCTTCCAGCGCCCGGCCGCTCCCGCTCTGAGCCATCTGCTCGGCCATCTTGCGCTGCTCCGGTGGCAAGCTCTGCAATTGAGCGGCCAACTCAGCCTGCATCTCGCGGGCGCGGGCGCGCATCTTGGCGTACAGCCGAGCCACATCCTGGAACGTCATCTCAGTGTACGTCTTGTTCTTGAGATCGATATCCCAGATGATTTCCTTATCGGCCCGAATAATGGTGACCCGACTGTCCGGCTGCCGAACGATCTTGACCATGCCAGGCCGGTAGTAGGTGATCTCCGTGGTCTCCCGCGTTTGCTCCCCCGCGAACGGCATCTTCGTGTGCTCGCGGGACCTCATCTCCACGATGCCCTCGAACCTCTTTCCGGCGGCAAGGGCCGGCAAAGCGAGCATCAGTGAGAGCATCAGGGTCGCCAGTTTTCTGCTCATCGACAGCCTCCTCGGGTTTCGTCTGGCATTGCTTGTTTTCCGACAACGCGTAATTTCGTGGGGAACAGAAGGGGAACGACGGGCCTGAATCTTGAGCGCCAGAGCGGCGGAGAAAGTTTCCGCAAATCGCGCTGAGGGAATCCTCACGTGGTCGGCTTAACTAAGGGAGGTGAACCGTGGAGCTCCAGATCGTATCGATCGAAAAACCAGACCAGGTGAATGTGGTGCTGGGGATGGCGCACTTCATCAAGACCGTGGAGGATGTTCACGAAGCGCTGGTCAACGCCGTGCCGGGAATCAAATTCGGGTTTGCCTTCTGCGAATCTTCCGGGCCGCGTCTGGTGCGCCTGACGGGCACCGACCCGGATCTGGTCGAGGTGGCCAAGAAGAACGCCCTCGCCGTCGGCGCCGGCCACTTTTTCGTCCTCGCTCTCGGCAACGTGTACCCGATCAATATCCTCCGCGCCCTGTGGACCGTGCCGGAAATGGTCCGGCTCTTTTGCGCCACCGCCAACCCCGTACAGGTCATCGTAGCCCAGACGGATCAAGGACGTGCGGTCCTGGGCGTCGTGGATGGGCAACCGCCACTCGGCGTCGAAACCGAGAAAGACGCCCAGGAGCGGAAGGAATTTCTCCGCAAGATCGGCTACAAGCTTTGAGACAGATTGCGCCCCTTTTCCCGTTCGGAAAAGGCCAGTTGAGGGCGATGGCGAGCCCCCCTGCAACCCCTCTCTGCGGCTGAGGGACCAGACTCGGGATCCGGAACCCAACCGCTCCGGGAAGCGGAAGCGATCTGCGTCGGGAAGGAAAACGCCTCCCTCTGGTCCCGAGGGTATCCCCTGTGCGTTCCGTCCGCGGGCGCGATCGCCGTATTTCCGGCACGGGCGAGGGGATGACCTGCCCCCTCACCCGTCCGAGGGATCTGGCAAGCCCGGCAGTCTCCGAAAGCGCTCTTGTGGGGCCGCTCGCGGGAAAAGTTGACCCCGATCTTGTCCAAGGCTTCCCCAGGCCCCCTCAGCGCCTGGCCACCTCGCAAGAAGATCAGAAGCGGAACTGGATGGTCATCTCCCTTTCCACCGACACCGCCCGCATCACCTGGACGAGGTTGTTCCCCAGCAGCCCCTCGACTTCCTCCCGCTTCCAGCCCAGCCGCAGGAGTTCGTGGGCGATGGGCCGTGCCAGCCGTACCAGTTGCGGGCTCGTGAAGTGGGGGTAGAGGCCCAAGTGGTCCGCTTTGAGCTTGTCCCTAAGTGAGTGAAGCCTTTGGGCGATCTCCTCGGCCTTCTCCCGCGGGCAGTACGGCACAAGGAGAAGACCACCGTTTCGGGCCATCGCCTGAAGGAAATCCTCGCTCCAGTTCCCCTCCATTCCTGCCACCACGACAGGCTTCTTGGTTGTTGCCAGGAGGGACTGGGCAACTCCCGGGCTTGGATCCTCCAAGAGAATCAGGAGACCGGTTTCGTTGGCCAGGCGAACGGCTTCTCGTCCCTGTTCTGTGAGTTGGCTTCCGTCGGTCCATACGCCGTCACTGTCGCCCAATACCAGAACTCGATAATCCAGCCTTGCCAGATTGCGCAGGATGGCGGTATCCCAGGCAATGTCCTGTCCGCGCACGCCGAGGAGCAACTCGAGGCTCCCCCGATACGAGGCCATCCGCAGTTCCGAGGGGTTCGTCGCGATGTCGAAGTCCTCCTGTCGGTCGTCCACCACGCGCAGGCTATCCGCCGCCCGGAGGATGGCTTCCAGCTTCTCGGCACGCGACCCTTCCTTCGAGACTTTGGGCACGAGCAGGGCGATGTCGATGTGGTGCTTGCTCAGGGTATCGAGTCCCGCCTGGATGGCCAACGGCTGCAGGTAGGCGAGAGCCGCGTGGCGGAAAACGAACTCGGCCTCGCGCGCTGGCTCAAGAAGCGCCGCGGGTGTGTTCGCCAGGGCGAGGACGGCGCGATAGGTGATTTCACCCGTCACCTGACAGACCTCGGGCTGGATCTTGTCCCAATCGTCCGATGGCTGGTGGTAGTCGGGGTGATCGCCGGAGGTCAGGAGGAAGAAGGCAGGGACTCCGCGCACCAAGAAGGGTGTGTGATCGCTGCCGCCCGGACCACCTCGCTGCGGTTCCGCACTTTTCCTCAGGCTGTCCCCCAGTGCCTCCTCCATGATCTGCCAGACCCTCGGACCGTAATATTTCCCGCTGAAACGGACCTTGCCGTTGCCCCGGCCGACCATATCCAGATTCAGGTAGGCGACGGTACGCTCGAGGGGCCAGATGGGGTGAGCGGCGTAGTGGCTCGAGCCAAGGAGACCGAGTTCTTCGCCTGTCCACCCGGCGAAGATCACCGTGCGGCGGGGCTTGATCCGATTGGCGGCCATCACGCGGGCCACCTCCATTACTGTGGCGATGCCCGAGGCATTATCGTCCGCCCCATTGTACACCGTGCCCCGGAAGTCCACCCCGAGGTGATCCAGGTGCCCGCCGATGAGAACGTATTCGTCGCGCAGCTTCCTGTCCGTACCCGGGATCATGGCCAGAACATTGCGGGCCGGTCGCTTGGGATCAAAGGTGGCGTCGATTTTCAGATGCGCCTCCACGCCGGTGGAGAAGCTGCTGCCCTTGCCGCCCCGCAGAAGCTGCGAGATCTCCTGCTCGCTTTTTCCGGCCGTCTTCAGGATGAAGCTGGCCACGCGGGCATCGACAGCCATGGCGAGGAAATTCGCATCGTAGGCGGAGGCTCCCAGTCGTCCCCGAGGTCGCACGGCTCTACCCTCCGAAGGAGGGCTGAAAACAAGCATGCCGCGGGCACCTTTCGCCTTGGCGATGGCGGCCCGAAGCGAGTCGCTGGCTTGCTCCATCGCGGGCATGGCGCCTTCGCGAGGGGCCTCTCGCGCCACCAAAACGATCTTGCCGCGCACGTCAACGCCCTGGTAATCGTCGCGCTGGCCAGCGCTGTCCACGACGCCCTGGCCCACGAACACTACTTCCGCCCGAAGTTCACCCGATCCGGAATAGCGCAGGACCTCGAAATCCTCTTCGTAGACGAACTTCCGGCCGCCCGCCTCGAGGACCGGCTCTGACTCCAGACGGAAGAAGGGAATGGTGTAGGTCTGGAAGAAAGTGCCCTTATCCCCTGCGGGTTTCAGTCCCCACTGGCGGAACTTCGCCGCTACGAAGTCCTCCGCCATCGCGCCCCCTTCCGTACCGGTGCCGCGCCCAAGGAAGTGGTCGCTGGCCAGGACCCGAATGTAGGATAGGATCGAATCGCCGTTGACCACCTCGGCTCTTGAAGCGACCAGGCCCGTGTGGGCCACCGCCAGCGCGGCCACGGCCATGAGAACGCGGACGCAACCTCGCCTCATCTCCACTCCTCCTCCGTCCTATGCCTTTGGTCCGAATTCACTCGGTGAGAAACCGAATCACCCGTTCAATCGCCCGTTGACAAACGGGGCAGAAGTCCGTCAGGCTCTTGGAGAACATCCGGCAGTCGAGGTAGGGGCGGTAAAGTCCCGTGGAGGTGTACCCTGCGCCCTCGTACGCGCCCACCTTGCCCCAGTAGGTCTGGTTGCGAAGAAGCTGCGTCATTTCCGACTCTAATCGAACCAGGCTATCGGAGGGCACCCCTCGCGCGACGAGGGACGCACGAAGGGCAGCCAGGCTGTCGTACCGGGCCTTCTCCCACGGGGTGGGAAGAGGGACGTTGGGATCCACAAGGTCCTTCCATTTCAGAGAGCTCGGCTGAAGAAGGGCGGTCAGATTGGGCTCCCAGGGCTCCACACCCCTCGGGTAGAAATCGACGTAGGACACGCTGGAGCTGTAGTACTCATCGCCGAGCCCGGCAAACGCGTGACCGAACTCGTGCACGAACACGTAGTCGGCCCACCATTTTTCCGCCGGCCTCTCCGTCCCGGAGTAACACACCGAGTAGAGATTGAAGATACCTCCGCCGCCGTAGCGCTCGGAGTTGACGATAAGGTAGAGCTGATCGTAGGGGGCCATGGCCGCGATGTCCCGGACGACCTTGTTTTCGAGCGTGAGGACGTATCGCGGAGTGCCGAAGGTGTTGTAGCTACAGCCCAGCGCATTGCGGCGCCAGACTCCTCGGTCCGGCTCATCGATTCCGCTGTCCTCCGAGACGACCTCGATCGTCCATACGTTAAAGTCAGAACGATGCTCTTTGAAGGGGCTCATCCGAAAGAGCTCGCCCACAAATCGTCCCACATCTTTGCGAAACTTGCTCATCTCGGAGGCCGTATAGCCGTCCCCGAGGATCAGAACATCGACCTTTCGCTCCGGATTCCCATCGCCCAGGATCCTGCGCACTGCAAACGGGTACCGGGCTGGCTCCGCCCGAACGCTGGTCCGGGAAAGATCCAGCTCCAGCCAGAAGAGGTCCCGGAAGGCATTCTGGGCGCGCGGATCTTCCACCCGCTTGGCGATGACCAGCTGGACGGGGCGTCGGGGGAAGGGAACGAGAACCGATTCGTGGAAAGTCCGGGCGATTCCCGACCGGGCCTCGTCCGTAGTCTCCCATTCCCCAAAGATGCTGCAGAAACCCCGGCTGTAAATCAGCTGGTTGGTCGAAAGATCGAAGAGCTTCACCAGGTACTTGCCCAGGTTCAAGGTGTCCACCAGGTTGGTACGGCTCCCTGCCCACAGGGGTTGTTCCACCAGCTGATCAAGGGCAAAGACCTCCTGGCCCCGCATTCCCGTGTGGTACAGGTCCACGCGGAGCGTCTTGGGTAGGAAATAGCGAGAAAACTCCGGTCCCGTTCCCGCACGTCCGATCACCGCGGCCAGAACGAGAGCCACCGTTAGGCTCCACCTACGAGCCATTTTTCCCTCCCAGCTCTCCTTGCCCAGTCTATTGCTTTCTTCGTCCGAGACGCCACGCTGACCCGGGGCCCCTTCGGCCAACCAGCAGGAGACGGCAGCCTGCCGGGAACCTCTCAGTACCAGCAGAGCCGTTGGTACTCGTCCAGCATGGCCATGAAGTTCTCGTAGCGAGTTCCTACCGCGATGGAGTGGCTGGATCCCAGGATAAATCGGCCTCCCTCCTTGGCACACGCCATCGCCCTGCGGACGTCGCGCCTCACATCCTCTGGGGTGCCGTTCACCAGATTCTCCACCGCGACACCACCCCAGAGGGTGACGCGATCGCCAATCCGCTTCTTGACCTCGCACAGGTCCATCCCCGCTGTGGGCTGGATGGACTGGTACACGTCGTAGCCGATTTCGAGGAACAGGTCGAGAAGGGAATCGACCCTGCCGCAGCAGTGCTTGACGACCTTCTTTCCGTAGTGCTCACGGATATGGCGGACCCGCTCCCGATTGGCCTCGAGAAAGAACTCGCGGAACATGGCCGGGCTAATAAAGGGGCCCGTCTTGTGGCCGAAGTCGGCTGCCCAAAGAACCGCATCGCTATCGGGATGAATGAGCACCGCGTCTGCCTGATTCTGCTGCTCGAGGAAAAACCGGGTTGCGGCCTTCACCACTTCAGGCTCTTCAACGAGGCGGACCAAGCCGCGCTCCATCCCTCCGAGCAGCACAATCCCGATCTCCCCTCCCGAAGGGCCACAGATGAACTTTTCGTCCTTGAAGCGCTGAATAACGGCGTCCAGGATCTTCCAGGAGCGCGGGTCACGGGCGACGGGATGCGGCGGGCCGCTGAACTCCTCAATCGAGTAACGCCGCTTTTCCTCGACCGGGTCGTAGACGCAGGTGATGTCGTGGGTGATTTCCGAAAGCTTGTAGATCCTCCCGTACCGGTCCTCCCAGGTATTGGCGTCCAGCCGGCGAGGCGGAGGATCGTCGGACTCTGGCGGGATCTCCCACGTGGCCATGGGAAAGGTAACGATGTCCAGGTCGAGCCTCTCGTGGAGGGCGATGTGGTCCTCCACGTAGCTCTGGGCGACCTCGTCGTGGCGTCCCTCCCAGAAAGCGATTTGCGACCTGGCCTTAGCCCGGAGGTAGGTCTCGTGCCCGAGGATCTTCTCCACCGTGTCGAAGTCGATCGCGAACTCCCCGATCGGCACACGATCGGGGATCCGGCCCTCGATTGTGGCCCAGACACGTTCCTTGGACGTCATCCGCCTTCTCGCAGCGACCCTTTGGGCGATCTACTGCTTCGATCGGACTACGCGCACACGCCGAATCTACACTTCTTCCTCTCAAATCCCACCGGAAATTGAGCCCCGTCGGGCCGAAGGCAGGAAACTGGGGAGTCGCGTCGTCGTGGACCGGATCCCGGAGGCCCGGAAAAAAAGGCGCAGAGATGCCTTCCCTCACCTCCGGGTCAGGGCGATGTCCCCCATCTGGGCCTTGCGAGAAGCGATTCGAACTTCGCCCGGGCTCCGGCTGGCGCCTCCTGTTGACCCGCACGCTCTGCGCCGGAGCAGGAAACGCCAGCGGCCCTTGTGCTGTCCCTGGCCTGCCTCACGCTCGGGGCGCAGGCCGGGCGATCTCCACCAGCTCGATCTCGAAGGTGAGGTCCTTTCCCGCCAGGGGGTGGTTCGCGTCCAGGATAACCCCATCGTCGTCGATCTCGGCAACCACCACGATCAGGGACTGGCCGTTGCTCTGCACCATCTCCAGCTGCTGCCCCACGTAGGGCTTGAGGTCAGGGGGGAACTGCTCCCGGGCGACGTGCAGCATCAGTTCTTCCCTCCGAGGCCCATAGGCCTGGTCCGATGGGATCAGGATCGTCTTCTTCTCCCCTTCCTGCATTCCCACTACCGCCTCCTCGAACGCGGGGATGATTTCACCGCCCCCGATGACGAACTCGATGGGCTCGCGATCCCGCGACGAATCGAAAACGGTCCCGTCGTCCAGCTTGCCCACGTAGTGGACTCGCACCACATCTCCTTCTTGCGCCTGCATTGTACGGCTCCTGATTCTACAGTTCACTGCCGCGCCGCGAAGCGGGAAAAACGAAGGGGGATCGATCGGGGACAGGTCTCACGCGCGGGGTGAAGTGCGGAACGAGCGGCCGGCCTCTGCGCCTCGAATCGCGAACCGATTCCCACCCGCGTTTTGGGCGCTCGCGGTCTTTTCTTGCCTCGATCAAGGTAGCCAGAAATCCACTCCAAACCAAACGCTTTCGGCGCCGGTGAGCCGCTTGCGATTTTGAGCCGATCGGCGTATCTTGGCACGGTGATCTTCCCGCGGAGGCTTGGGGCGTCCACGGACACTTGTCAGCACGGCGGAGCGAAGACGATGAATTGGGCCAACCTCTTCGTTTGGGACGGAGAGGGGGGAAACTCCCCCGCTGTCGTCGAGGGCGTGTACGAGAGGACGATTCAGCTGCTGCGCGCCTTCCGGATGCGGCAGGCTACCCTCGCCGTCCGAGCCGAAGTCTTGGATCGGATCAACGAGCGCGAGAAGGCGCATCTCCTCCGAGATCTGCGCGACCTCGGCGTCCTACATCAGGTCGAATTTGCCGCGGTCCAGAGCGAAGATCTCTCGCCTGCTTCCCTGAGAGAGGGCCTTCGAGAAGAGCTGGGTCTCCTGCGGGCCCAGCTCGGGCCTGATGTGATCCTGCGCGGAGTGTACGCTCCCCTCGAGAGCGATCCCTTCGATCTCGTGGACACCTATCGGCAACTCGGCATTCGGTGGGTGGTCCTTGACCCCGACAAGGTCCTTGGTCCTTACGTGGACCTGCTGGACGATACCATCTACGAGCTCAGTGTGCCCGGAACCGTGTACGCGTACTTCCCAGACGCCGACGCCTCTGGCCTCCTGCGGGAAGCTCAGGGTCCGACGTCGCGCCAGTTTAAAGAGCACTTCCCCACAAAGCTGGACCGGAAGTGCTACCTGGTCACCGTTCTTCGGGAATCGGACCTCCTGAGCGCCCCCAAGGAAGCCTGGGATCTGCTGGAAGATCTGTACGCCGACCCGTCA
>JAPDPT010000021.1 GCA_034506315.1 candidate division KSB1 bacterium
TATCCCTACGGCTGGGGGGTCGCACCGGGTGAGGAGCCCAGGCCCGATCTGAGTGAACCTAAGGAACTGATCCGGAGGCTTAAGGAACTCAGTTACCCGATTCTCAATGTCACAGCGGGCAACCCATATTACAACCCACACGTGAATCGCCCTTACGACTTCCCGGCGGTGGGAGTTGGGGTGCCAGAAGAGCATCCACTGGAGGGCGTAGTTCGCCTGATCCAACTGGCGGCGGAAATCCAAAAAGAGTTTCCGGATCTGGCGGTTGTGGGTTCCGGATTCTCGTGGTTGCGCCACTACATGCCATACGTCGCGGCCGGGGTAGTGGCACAGGGTATGGCGACCCTCGTTGGGCAGGGAAGGGGCGCCTTTGCCTATCCCGACTCCGTCCGCGATCTTCTCGAGAAAGGCGCAATGGATCCCCACAAGGTGTGCGTCACCTGTTCGGCCTGCTCTCAGATCATGAGAGATGGCGGACGGACTGGATGTGTGGTGCGCGACAGTGCAATCTACGGGCCTGAGTATCGCGAGGCGCGCCGGCGTGCCAGAGACACCCTCCTCAAAGAAGCGCGGCGATGCCGCGACTGCGACTCACCGATGTGCCAGCTGGCCTGTCCTGCTGGAGTCGATATACCCGGTTTCATCCGGGCGTACGAGCGCGGGGATATCGCAGCTGCCTACCGGATCCTCATGCAGCGCAACCTGTTTCCCGAAATGTGCGCCCTATGCTGCCCT
Source organism: candidate division KSB1 bacterium (assembly GCA_034506315.1). Lineage (GTDB taxonomy): Bacteria > Zhuqueibacterota > Zhuqueibacteria > Oleimicrobiales > Geothermoviventaceae > Zestofontihabitans. Next base: position 736 of record JAPDPT010000021.1, read on the forward strand.
GTTGAGGTGCTGTGCGAGGGCGCGTGCGTGGAAAATAGCCTCAATGCCACTCCCGTGAGCATCGCCTTGATCCAATGGGACGTGGCCAGACAAGCCAGGGAGCTCGGGATTCAGGCGCTGCAAGTACCAGAAAAGCCGAGCGGAAAGAAAGTAGCTGTTCTCGGCGCTGGACCGGCCGGCCTGGCTTGCGCGGCCCAACTTCTTCAGTTCGGCCACCGAGTGGACCTATATGAACCGCAAGCCACCATCGGCGGCTTGCCATCCTTCGTGATCCCCGAAACGCGGATCCGCAAGGCCGAGGTCGCCCGGGAAATCGATCACGTTCTCGGCGCCGCGCAGGTCCTGGGTCGGCTGAACCTCCGGTCTGGCGAAGGCCTCGGCGCGAGGAGAAAGCTGAGCTGGTTTCTGGACCGGTACGATGCCGTTTTCGTCGCCTGCGGCCTACAAAGGTCAGTGGTGCTACCGGGGGTCTCAGCCCGGCCGATCGGGGTGATAAAGGCCCTGGATTTCTTGCGGGAGATGAAGGAAAATCCCAGAGCCGTGGTTCCGCCGAGGGTAGCTGTCCTTGGGGGAGGCAACACCGCCATGGACGCGGCGGTGGTTGCTGCGCAACGCGGGGCCACCGACGTCTATTTGGTGTATCGCCGCTCCTTTCAAGAATTACCTGCCTGGCCCTCCGAAAGGGACAAGGCCATCGCCGCCGGAGTACATTTCTTGATCCTGAGCCAGCCCGTAGATTACGTTTCAGCCGACGGTCGGCTGGCCGGGGTCCGAATTGTGCGCACGATGCTCCGTGAGCCCGACGCCTCCGGAAGGCGGCGACCCGTGCCGATCGCAGGGAGCGACTACGTCCTTGCCGTAGAGATGGCCATCGAAGCTCTGGGACAGCGTCTCGACGAGGAAACACAGGCAGCGCTGGAGGAGCTCGAACTGACACCCGATGGCCTTGTGCGGGTAGACGAGCACTTTCGTACGAGTAGGGAGGGGGTCTTCGCAGGGGGCGATGCGGTGAACGGTGGCACCACTGTGGTCCGCGCCGTGTCCGAGGGGATGCGGGCGGCAGAGGCAATCCACGACTATCTGTCACCCAAAGATTAAGCTCTCACACACTCACCGTGTGCGCAGGGATGGGACGTAAAGCGAGCAGGGAGGAACGCTGTGGAAAAGGAGTGGATCGAGCTGGGTGGGAAGCGCTTCCCTCTGTACTCCGTAAATACCTTGGTGGTGGGCAGCGGCGCGGCTGCCCTGAACGCCGCGATCCAGCTCGTCCGATTCGGCCAGTCCGATGTAGCGATCGTGACCGAGAAGTGGGGAGCCGGAACCTCAAACAACGCTGGCTCTGACAAACAAACCTACTACAAGCTTTCCTTGGCCGGCGACCAACCCGATTCACCCTACCAGATGGCCGAGGACCTATTCGCTGGCGGCTGCATGCACGGCGACATTGCCCTCTGCGAGGCCCAGGGGTCGGCCCAAGCATTCTTCTACCTTGTGAGCCTCGGGGTACCGTTCCCCCACGATCGCTACGGGGGATACGTCGGCTATAAGACCGATCATGATCCCCGCCAACGGGCTACGTCGGCGGGCCCGAAGACCTCCCGGTTCATGTTCGAGTGTCTCGCCCGGGAGGTGAAGCGTCTTGGGATACCGGTTCTTGACGAGCATGATGTAGTGGCGCTGTTCACACGCTCCATCGGCGGTGAAAAACACGTCGTTGGCGCCCTGGCTCTCGATAAGAAGAACTTGTCTAGTGAGACCGGCGGCTTCGTGTTCTTCAGCGCGACCAATATCGTCTTGGGGACAGGCGGTCCGGGCGGAATGTACCGGGATTCCGTTTACCCGGAGAGCCAGATTGGCTCAACGGGAATGGCCTTCGAGATCGGAGCCATCGGCAACAATCTCACAGAGTCCCAATTTGGGCTTGCCTCGATCCAGTTCCGCTGGAACGTCTCCGGCACGTACCAGCAGGTCATCCCCCGCTACATTTCAACGGATCAGGAAGGGGGAGACGAGCGCGAGTTTCTGAACGACTACTTCCCGGACATGCGTCGTCTGGCGACGGCCATCTTTCTAAAGGGCTATCAATGGCCCTTCGACCCGCGCAAAGTGGCCAATTTCGGCTCATCCCTCATCGATGTATTGGTGTACCAGGAGAGGGTGGTGCGAAAGCGCCGGGTGTTCCTTGATTACCGGAGGAACCCGAGCGGTGCTGGCAAGCTCGAGGATTTCTCTTTTGACCTGCTGGAACACGAGGCCTACGAATATCTCCGGCGATCCGGAGCTCTATTCGGAGCACCCATCGACCGCCTCCAGAAAATGAACCAACCCGCCATTGACCTCTACCGGGAACACGGTATCGACCTCACGCGCGAGCCTCTGGAGATCGCTGTCTGTGCCCAACACAACAACGGCGGACTCCGGGGAAACATCTGGTGGGAGTCGAACATCCGCCATCTCTTTCCCGTGGGCGAAGTCAACGGGACCCACGGTGTCTACCGGCCTGGCGGATCAGCCCTGAACTCGGGCCAAGTTGGGAGCATGCGCGCAGCCCTCTACATCGCGAAACGCTACGGTCAGCCTCCCTTGGCACCTGACGATTTCGTGCAAACTTGCTATGATCAGGCGGAGACCAAGCTCGAGTGGGCGCGGAGCATCGTCCAGCCCGGCGCCGATGACGGGGTGATCGAGCGAGAGCTCCAGCAGATCCGGGAGAGGATGTCCGCGCACGCGGGGATCATCCGGGATCCGAGGTACATCGCAGGCGCCGCGGAGGAGGCCTGGTTGCAATATCGGCGGTTGCGAGTGGGCCTGAGGATTGGCTCGGTCCACGCGTTGCCGCAGGCTTTTCGCCTCCTGGATCTTTGCCTTACCCACGCGGTGTATCTGGAGGCGATTCGGGAATACATAGCGCAAGGCGGGAAGAGTCGGGGCTCCTATCTGGTGGTCGATCCCCAGGGCGAGGTGGTGTGCGAAGCCTTGGGGGACCAGTGGCGGTTCCGGCTCGCCGAGCCCACCGACTTCGTCAGTCGCAAGATTCTGGAGATCTGGCTTGACGAGGACGGGAGCGTGCGCAAGCAATGGGTCGATATTCGGCCCATTCCACGAGAGGACACCTGGTTTGAGAACGTGTGGAACGAATACCTTCGCGATCGAATCGTGGTGTAGGGAGGAAGAATGGAAATGCGACAGGTGGCTCTCGTAACAGGAGCAGGTCAGGGGATAGGAAGGGGGATCGCCTTGGAACTGGCGCGGCATGGATTCGACGTAGCCGGTGTCGACATTCGGTACGAACCCGAGAATCGGGAAAAAGGCCTTTTTGAGGTGAAGGAGCGGGTGGAGGCTATCGGACGCAGGTTCTTGCCCGTTCGAGGGGATATCGCTGACCTCGGGACTCACGAGCGAATTCTCCAGGAAGTGCTTGCAACGTACGGGCGGGTGGACGTACTGGTGAACAACGCCGGCGTAGCTCCCAAAGTCCGGCTCGACGTGCTCGAAACCACCCCCGAGAGCTACGACTGGGTCATGTCCGTCAACGCAAGAGGGACCTTCTTTTTCACGCAGCGTGTGGCACGCTGGATGGTGGAGTGGCTGGAGCAGGAACCCGAGGTCCCGCGTCCACGAATCGTCTTCATCACTTCGATCTCCGCCTACGTGTCCTCCGCATCGCGGGCCGAATACTGCATGTCTAAAGCGGCCCTGAGCATGGCCGCGCGGGTGTTTGCGGACCGACTGGCGCGCCACGGGATCCGGGTGTTCGAGGTGAGGCCGGGCATCATCCAGACCGACATGACCGCCCCTGTGAAAGAGAAATACGACAAGCTCATCTCCGAAGGCTTGGTTCCTCAGGGTCGTTGGGGGCTTCCGGAAGACGTTGGGAGGGCCGTAGTGGCTTTGGTGACCGGCTACTTCGACTACTCCACAGGCTTGACGGTCGAGGTTAGCGGTGGAATGAATATTCCGCGCCTGTGAACGGGTCGAATTCAAGGCCTGGGCTGGCGCACGCTCCCCGGGGGACAGTTTAGCCTTTGGCACGCTGCTGGTGGCGGGGGCCGCAGTGTCCTACACCCATTTCCCTCCGGCGATTTGTTTGCCAAACGCGGTGCCTGGTCTCGCCCTTTTCATTCAACGAGGCCCTTTCCTGAGGCCCTGCCATCGTGCCCACGATTCTCGCGCAGTGGAGGTGAATGGCAACGTAGCGATTTCCCCTTGCGCGGGAGCGGAGGCGTTGGTATATTTCAGATAGCCATGTCTGAAATCGAGGGAGCGATGATCATTTCCAAGTCGACTGTCTACGCTCTTCGAGCCCTGGTGTATCTGGTCCAGCACGGCACGGACCGAAGGCTTCCTGCCTCGGAGCTCGCCGCCGGTGTCGCCATCGCGGCGCCATTTTTCAGCAAGGTTGTACAGAAGCTTGTGCGCGCCGGCATTCTCGTAAGCAAGAGGGGCCCGGATGGCGGGGTGGCCCTGGCGCGCAGGCCTTCTGAGATCTCCCTGTGGGAGGTTGTTACCGCGGTGGAGGGCGAGGAATTTCTCGGGGGCTGCATCCTGGGGCTCGGTGCGTGCGACACCCGGCGTCCCTGCCCCTTGCACCAGGACTGGTTAGGAATCCGGGAGCGGATCATCGGGTTGCTACGTGCCCGGACGCTCGCGGATCTCGCTCATCGCGTTTCGGATACCGGAGCGAGACTAAGGCCAGACTCGATCACGATCGAGCATTGATCCCGAGAGGGCCAGAGTGGACTCAGCATCGAAAGAACTTCGGGAAAGGAAAACGGTTCGGGGCCAAAGGCCGCCGGGTACGGGGGCCATCGAGCCGCCAGAACGTTCAGCGCTCACAAAGGCGCTCGCGATCCTGCCAAAGCGAACTACCCCACAACAGAGGGCCGGTCGTAGTGCCGCACGTCATCTCCAGCTGTTGCGTTTTGCCGTCCAGACGACGATAACGCTCCTCAGCCTTTGGATCGGGCTCAGATTTTACCTGTTCGTCCGGGCGTTGGAGCAGGGCGGGACAGAGATAGATCTGTCCCTCCGCTCGCCGGGAGTTGAGGCGTACCTCCCCATCGCGGGCTTGATCGGGCTCAAGCACTGGGTGCTTTCGGGGCAGCTGAACGATGTCCACCCCGCAGCGGCTCTCTTTCTGCTCGGCGCACTTCTCACGGCCGTGCTCCTGAAAAAGGGCTTCTGCGGCTGGATCTGTCCCATCGGCTTTCTCTCGGAGAATCTCCGGCACCTGAGTCTCCGCCTTTATGGTCGGCGGTCCTGGAAGATGCCCCGGGCACTCGACTACCCGTTGCGCAGCCTGAAGTACCTTATTCTGGCCTTCTTCCTCTGGGCTATCCTTGCGCAAATGAACCGCAACGTGCTCGAGGAGTTCATTCAAAGCCCCTACCACCGCGTTGCGGACATCAAAATGCTCAAGTTCTTCACCGACATGTCGGCTACCACCGCGTATGCACTTCTTGGGTTGCTGCTGCTGTCCGTGCTTGTTCCGATGTCTTGGTGTCGGTACCTTTGCCCGTACGGGGCACTTCTCGGGGCCCTCAGCTGGCTCAGCCCGCTGAAGATCCGGAGGGAAGAGGGAACCTGCATCCATTGCGCTCTTTGTGTCCACGCATGTCCTGCCGCGCTTCCTGTGGATCAGGTCGCGACTGTACGCTCCGATGAATGCAGCGGGTGCCTCGAGTGCGTCGCTGCATGTCCAGTACCGGACACTCTCCGTGTCGCGGGGAGCAGGAGACGCCTAAACCTTCGCCCCGCCGTTTTTGCTGCCCTGGTAATAATGGTATTCTTTGGTCCGGTTCTCTGGGGCAGGATTACGGGGCGCTGGCGGAATTCGATCGGGGTAGAGGAGTACCGGAGGCACGTGAGGAATCTGCATCTCCCCGCGTACCAACACAACCGAGGCCGCGTTCCAACTCCCGAGCGTGAGCCATGAATGCGAGGGAATTCTACGCGCACTTGGCCCCCAGGTATGCGAGCCTCACAGGGGTAACGCCAGCTGCAGGGGTGGATCGGCAACTGGCCAGCCTTGTGGGGAGATTGGGCATAAAGCGCGTGGTGGACGTAGCTTGCGGCTCGGGCAAGCACGCAGCAGCGCTGGTTTCTCTTGGAGTAGCAACGGTAGGTGTCGACGCCTCGATTGAAATGCTGCGAGCCGCCAAGAAGTGCGAAAGGGGCATCTGGCTCATCGCTGGGGACATGCAGCACGTCGGGAACTTCCTCCGGCCTGGCTGGGATGCGGTCCTGTGCCTGGGCAATTCGTTGCCCCACCTCCTCAGCCAAAAGAGTCTCCTTGCTACTCTCAAGGGTTTCTGGCAGCTGCTGAGTCCAGGGGGGCACGCAATATTGCAGCTGCTCAACTACCCACTGCTGATTGCCAAGAACGAGCGGATTGTGGCGGTTACCCGATCCCAGGACTCAGTCTTTGTCCGCTTCAACGACTACCTGGGACGAGCAGTCCGATTCAATGTCCTGGAGATCCACTGGTCGGACACAGGCGTTGAACATCGCCTTATCAGCACAATGCTCAAGCCTTATGCCCCCGACGAAGTCTTGGAGGCGCTGAGAAGGACGGGATTTGTACAGGTCGGGATCTACTCCGGCCTCGGTCTTGAGCCGTTCATTCCATCCCAGTCGCGGAGTGCAGTGATTATCGCCCAAAGGCCAACGGCGAGCTGAGCCCTTGGGAGAGTAGGGAATACCCGATCATTTCTACAGGTTGGTGGGAGAGGAAACAGAAGCGCGCACAACTCAATTGTGGAGGAACAAGGTGTTTGACCCGTACCGCCGGAGAGTGGCAAAGCTTCAAGAGCTTATGGTCGAGAAAGACGTTGACCTGTTTATCATCGTGACGCCTGAGAACTACCTGTACTTCAGCGGGGACGTCAGGCGCCAGCCGCGCATGCTCATTCCAGCCTCGGGTGACCCCGCTCTGATCGTTTTCGCCAGCGAAGTGGACGAGGTGAGGAGCAGCAGCTGGGTACCCCGAATCCTGCCCTATCGCGCACTCCACGAGATGATGTTGAACATCATCGGCGAGGTCAGCCGCCTCGGAAAGGAAAGGCCTCGCATCGGGTTGGAAGTGGGCTTCCACGTGCCCTCCTTCCTGGTGGAACGCTTCCGGATCTCGAATCCAACTGCCGAGGTGGTCCAGGAAAGGACGCTGATTGAGATGGTGCGCAAGACCAAGGATGCCGAGGAGATTCAGGCAATCCGCAAGGCGTCAGAACTGGCCGATAAGGGCATGGAGCTGGTGGCGGCTATGTTACGGCCTGGGCTCCGCGAGAAAGACCTGGCTCTGGAACTGGACTACCAGCTCCGAAAGATGGGGGCTGACGGGTTGGGTTTTCCACCTTTCGTGAATTCCGGATACCGCAGCCTCTGGCTGCACGGTCTGGCAACCGATAAGTCCATCGAAAAGGGAGAGCTTGTACTGGTTGATTTCGCGCCCGTGTATCAGGGGTACTACGCCAACATCTCGCGGACTTTCGTGGTGGGCCGACCCCTCGACGAGCACCGAAGGGCGATGGGAACCTACGTCCAGATCCACCGAAATGCGTTAGAATCGCTGCGCCCTGGGATTCCCCTCTTTGAGGTTGAGCAACGGGTAGAGGATCATAGGAAATCCTTGCCTTACGGAGAGTATCTAATCCGAGGCCTGATCCACGGGATAGGCTTGGCCTTCGAGGAATTTCCCTTTCCCACCATCTTTCCGGAGGATGTGATGGCGACGCTGGATGAGGGGATGACGCTGGCCGTAGGACATCCCGTACTATCCGTCCCAGGGCTGGGCGGGTTCAAGCAGGAAGATACCGTCCTGCTGACGAGCGAAGGCCCCGAAGTCCTTACCCACTTTCGGTCGGGTTTGATCGAGGTCTAATATGGCTGAGGTAATACGCGATTTTGCGCTTGCTGTCCCTCGGGATGAGGTGAGTGCTTCCCTTTTCCACGCTGCCCGGCTGGGCACCTTTTTCCACACGGTTGAGCGGACCGAAGGGGAGGCAAATGAGGCGAAGTGGCATCTCAAGACAGCGTTTCGAGCAACGCTTGGCGCTCCCTATTTGTCGTGCAGGGTGACCGAACGAGCGGGGGACCGCTGTTCCTGGGAGGCGGAATCGACACATTTGCACTGGCGCGGGGAGTTTGTCCTGGTGGAGGTAGCTCCTGGTCAGACGCAGGTCCACCTGGCTTTGCGCATCGAGGACACTGGGCCTCTTGCAGCCGTCCACAACGCCATGATAGGCGTACAGATACACAACGTAGCCAAACTTTTCGAGGCGAAGGTAAGGGAAGTCCTGGAGGCGAAGCGTGATGCTTGACCCCGTTAGGCTAAGCGAAAAAGAGCGCGAGGTCTTCCAGCGCGTGATCACGGTCAGGGATCCCGAATTCGGCCATACTCTGGGTGAACGCGGGCTCATTGACGAAGTCAAGGTTTTGGGCGACACCGCTTACATCGTGTATCATCTCACCGTTCCGTTCTGTCCTGATGTGTTTGCCCTATACATCGGTTCGGGGATACGGAAGAAGGCTTTGGAGGTCCCAGGAATCGTGCGAGCCCATGTGGAAGTCAGGGGCCACATCCACGCGGAGACCTTGAACCGCAGACTTTCGGAGCTTGAGAAATAGGGGGAGTGCCATGCATACGATTGTACGCAGATATATACGTACCAGCGTGGCCTTTCTGATCGCCGGGCTCATTGTAGGGATCTGGATGGAGGTGGCTCGAGACGTTCTTGGCCGCTATCCCGACACAGACCACATCACTGCGCACACGCATCTCATCCTCATAGGCTTCGTGATGGGCATGATTCTCGGAGTGGCTCAGTGGATGTTTCCACGCCCGGAGCCAGGCTCGCGGTATAGTCCCAACCTAGCTATGGCTATTTATTACCTTTTCACTGTCAGCACGTCCCTTCGGGGGCTGGCCGAGGTGCTTAAGCCCTTGCTCAACGTGCCTTGGCTGGGATACCTCGCCATGACAGGAGGAGCTGGGCAGACCGTGGCCTTCGTGTTGTTCTTCTACAATATGTGGCCGCGGGTACGGCCGCTGGGTAGCCAGTTTCGGGAAGCCAGGGGAGAGAAGTTCTGACCAGGCCTGTGGGGGCGTCGCGCTGGACGACAAAAACGAGGACGGGGCGATGAGAAATCCCAAGCTGCTGCTCATCGTCGGTGCGCTCCTGATCAGTTGCCCCTCGTCTGAAGTCTTCGGTTCGGGTGAGCCGTGCGTCTCGTGCCATTCACGACCGGATGTGACCCCGACACAGGTCAGGGACTGGCAGGTGTCAAGACATGCCCAGAGCGGGGTCACCTGCGAGATCTGTCACAGTGCCGAGCACCGATCGGTGGATGATGCTGCCAAGGCAAAACTCCCCACGCCTGAGGTTTGCGCCAACTGCCACCCCGAGCAGGTCGAGCAGTTTCGCCGGGGTAAGCACGCACTGGCGTGGACTGCCATGGAGGCTATGCCGGCGACTCACTATCAGCCGATGGAACTCACCGTTGGCGTGAAGGGCTGCGGCGGGTGCCACAAGATCGGGTTGAAGTCGGAAGCCAAGATCCGCGAGCTAAAAGGACAGGGGTTCCAGCACGGTGTGGCTAGCTGTGATGCTTGCCATACCCGCCACAGCTTTTCCGTAGCGGAAGCGAAAGAGCCTGAGGCCTGCGCCACCTGCCACATGGGTTTCGACCATCCCCAGTGGGAGATGTACAGCACCTCGAAGCACGGGATACGCTATCAATTGAGGCGGGCTGGAAAGCTACCTCCAGACGCCGCAGCGCCCACCTGCCAGACGTGCCATATGCCAGGTGGCGATCACGAGGTCCGGACGGCCTGGGGGTTCCTTGCCCTTCGTCTCCCCTTGCCCGAGGACAGGAAATGGGCCGACGACCGTGTCACTGTGCTGAAAGGGTTAGGCGTTCTAAGTCCCGATGGAAGCCCGACAGCCCGCTTGGAGGCTGTTAAGCTTGCGGATATGGCCCGTCTGGACCAGGCAAGCTGGGACCGCGAGAGAGGGCGCATATTGAACGTGTGCTCCCAGTGCCATTCGCGCTCCTTTGCCCAAAACGAGCTGGAGAAGGCGGATCACCTCATTCGGAGCGCCGACAGTTTGATGGCCGAGGGTGTTCGGACAGTGGCGGACCTGTACGCGCGGGGGAAACTGAAAAAGCCCGAGCCCTACGCCTATCCCTACCCGGACCTCCTTTTCTTCCACGAGGCGCGAACTCCCATCGAGCAGGACCTCTTCCGGATGTTTCTCGAGCACCGGATGCGCACATTCCAAGGTGCGTTTCACGCCAACCCCGACTACGCCTTCTGGTACGGATGGAGTGAGATGGTAGCTGACCTTACTCGAATCCGGGAGGCTGCCGGAACGATCTCGAGTGCCAATCCGCGGTAGGAAGTGCTTGCCGCCTATCTGGCATCCCGTTCGGAATGGCCCCGGGCGTAGTAGGCCATCATGCCATCCGGGGGCCAACTCAGGGTGGGTGGTATGGGCTTGCAAGAAGCAATTTGCGCGTGGTTACGCATCCCCGCTCCGAGGGGTTGGCGGGCTTTGTCCTTGTATTTGAGGGGGGCTTCCTGTAACTTTATGCGCAGGAGCAAAGTAAGAATGCGGCGCGGATAAGTCTGGCGCTGGCCGAAGACGTCCATGCGGAGCGTTCCAGCGAAGGTAATCGAGAAACTGGAAAACCTGCCCGAGCGGCCGGGTGTTTACATTTTCAAGGATCGCTTCGGCAGGCCTATTTATATTGGGAAGGCTAAGGTTCTACGCAACCGTGTACGATCCTACTTCCAGGAGTCGCGCAGGGGGGAGGTGAAACTTGAGCGGCTCCTGTCGCGGGTGGCTGACATCGACCTCATCCTTACGGACTCCGAGGTTGAGGCGCTTGTCCTCGAAGCCAACCTGATCAAGGAGTACAAGCCTCGCTACAACATCAATCTCAAAGACGATAAGTCGTACCCGTACGTACGTGTAACGAACGAGCCTTATCCGCGCATTTTCGCCACGCGCCGCGTCGTAAAGGATGGTTCTCGCTACTTCGGTCCGTTTACCGACGTGGGCGCCCTCCGCGACCTCCTCCGTATGGTACACAAGGTATTCCCCATCCGCTCCTGCAAGCTTGCCCTCAATGAGGAGGCAATCGCCCAGGGCAAATTCAAAGTCTGTCTCGACTATCACATCGGTCGGTGCCTAGGCCCCTGCGAGGCCCACGTAAGCCGCGAGTCGTACCTCGAGATGGTCGGCTATGCCGTGGACTTCATCGAAGGGCGAGATCAAAGGGTGATTCGGCAGCTACAGGAAAGGATGAAGGCCCTCGCCCAGGAGCTGCGTTTCGAAGAGGCTGCCCGGCTACGCGATGTCCTCAAGGCTGTCGAGGCATTCCGCGATCGCCAGAAGGTGGTTTCCACGGAGGAAGTCGACAGGGATATCGTAACGGGTGCGGCCGATCTCACCGACGCCTGCGCCGTCGTCTTCAAGATCCGCGAAGGGAGGATCGTAGGGCGCCAGGACTTCCAGCTGCAGCGTCGCTTGGACGAGGATCTACCCACCATCCTCGAGGCATTTCTGAAGCTCTATTACCTCAAGAGCGACTTTATTCCCTCCGAGATTGTGCTCCCATGTGCCGTTCCCGAGGTAGCCCAGCTCGAGGGCTGGCTTCGGACGAAAGCAGGAAGTGACGTTCGGCTCCGCCAGCCGGACGGGGAAGAGGAACTCAAGCTAATGGCCATGTGCACCAGGAACGCGGAGCTTTTGCTGGAAGAGATCAAGCTTCAGCGTCTCCGGAGCGAGGAATACGTTAACCGCAGCGTCGAAGCCCTGCGGCGGGATTTGAAGCTATCGCGTCCCCCCAAACGAATCGAAGCCTTCGATGTGTCGAATATTCAGGGGAAGTACGCTACCGCTTCCGAGGTCTGTTTCATCAACGGCCGGCCGGCGAAGAGCCAGTACCGCCGCTTCCGCATCCGAGTAAAGGAGACCCCCGATGATTTTGCCATGATGCGGGAAGTGGTGGAACGGCACTACCGTCGCTCCCTGGCGGAGGGAAGGGAATTGCCAGACCTCATCTTGATTGACGGCGGGAGGGGACAGATCTCTGCGGCACTGGATTCGCTGAATAGGCTTGGACTGAAAGAGATCCCTGTGATTGGCTTGGCCAAGCGCCTCGACGAGATTTACCGACCCGAATTCCCGGATCCACAGAATCTACCCAAGGATTCCCCCAGTCTGAGGCTGTTGCAGCGGATTCGGGACGAAGCGCACCGTTTCGCTGTGGAGTACCATCGCCGGCTACGATCGCGCGAGGCATTGGTGTCTCGCTTGGAGGGAATCGAAGGCATCGGCAAGAGACGGGCTCAGGCCCTGCTTGAGGCATTTGGATCTCTGCGGCGGATCGCTCAGGCCTCCGTCGAGGAACTCGCGGAGGTGGATGGAATGACCCAGTCAGCTGCTATAACCGTATGGAAGCACTTCCACCCCTCGAACGAGGAAGCCGCCGCTCTTGCTGGCTCGTCCAGCGACAACGGGAATGCCGATACTCAATAGGGGGAAAGAGCGGGTCTTTTGGTCCTAAATCTCTATTCCTGCCTGGCGCATCCACTCGCGATAAGGAAAGAGCGCGAAGGTTGGAAGAGACAGGAGACGTCGGTACGTACGCCGAATCTGCCAGCGCAGCAGAAGGAGGCGGAGACGAGCCACGATCACGAACACGGTTTCACCTCGGCAAGTAAGGGTTCGACCTGAAACAGCTCGGCGTCCTCATTTGCAATGCGTATGCCACAGCCCGCGAGCCAGGCTTCGTACTGTCCCACATAATTGCGCGGAGACGGCCAGAAATGGCCGGGGGCCGGGCTCCCCAGGACTTGTATCGGCAGGAGATGGAGAGAATTAACGCACCGGATGGGCGAAAAATGTCCAGAACCTTGAGACTCGGCGTTGTAGTTGGCTGCGCGGTTTTTATGGCCTGTGCCTCTGGCCAAAAGGGGGCCGTTCGCAGGGCCCCGTCCGCTCATCCCAACCTGAGAGCTCTCGCCGAGCAAGCCGCGGCGGAGCCCGCGAACGCTGTGGTTCAAGTCGAGCTCCTCAAAGCTTATCTCCTCGCTGACTCACTTCAGGCAGCGGTTGGTGTTGCACAGCGGCTGCAATCCCGGGCAGACATTTCCCCGGAAGGACGCATATGGTGTGCCACCGCACGCTTTTTATCAGGAGAGAAGGGAGCCCAGGAAGAGCTCTTAGCGGACTTGACTCAAGAGGAACTTTCCGACGAAAGCGTCTCTGAAGTGGGTCGGGTTCTGGGCTGTCCGTACGCGACAGAGCTTGTGAGGGACTTACCGGGCGATGCTGCCTTTCCCTATCCTTCTCCCGACGGGAAGAAAATCGCCTTTCAGTGGAACCGCTCCGGCAACTGGGATATTTACGTGCTTGAGATCGAAGCAGACCGCCTTTTGCCGCTTACCGATCACCCGGCCCGCGATGAGTCTCCCTGTTTCTCTCCGAGCGGTCGGGCGATCGCTTTTACCTCAACACGCAATGATTCGTCAAACCCCGTGGTTGGAGGTGACAAGGCCCAACGCGACATTTTTCTCGTTGCGGCAGAGGGGGGTAAGCCGGTTTGTATAGTGGCCAATCCTGCCGACGACTGGTACCCGCGCTTTGCCCCGGATGGGAGATCTCTCTTCTTTGTATCAGAAGATGGCGGAGGCGAAGCGTCCAGCCACGTTCGCAGGCAGGCGGAGCTTTACCGATTGTGGTTTGCCACGGGCCAGATACAGCGTCTGACCGCGAACCAGGTAGACGACACCGCGCCCTGTCCAGACCCGGGTGCGAAACACCTTCTCTTCGCGCGTGCGGCTGGGGATCTTTTCGGGATCTACCAATTGAACCTCACCTCGCTGAGCACGACGCAGTTGCTTTCCCCCAAAGACTTGGGAGTAGATGAAGTGGGCGCCCCAGCCATCGCCGCGGAGGGACTCCTTGCGTGCGTCGGCCGGAAAGGCCAGAATCTTGATCTATACATGTTTGACCTCAGGAGTGGCAGAAAGCAACGTCTCACACGTCACCCGGGGGTGGACCAGGCTCCGGTCTTCAGCGCGGAGGGAAAAGCACTCTATTTCCATTCCAATCGCACGGGGCGCTTCGCGATCTATCGGATGGACTTGTCCAGGCCGATAACCCGCGCCGAGCTGATTGAGACCCTGAACCAAGAGAGCCAATGGGAGGCAGGCTCCGAGGAGTGGAACCCAGAGGTTGGTAATTCCGTTTATGGCGGTGACTAGCGTAGGGCGATGGAGACGGGGAGCAGACACACCGACTTCAAGGGGACCGCAGCGGTTCCATTTTTTGTATCTGGGCCTGGCGCGTATAGGGATGTAGTGGGCCACAAGCGTCTTGAGGGCTGATAATGAGGCTAAGTCGGGAGAGGAAGCCGGCGATCCTTGTACTCGAGGATGGGCGATTTTTCCGCGGCTGGAGCTTCGGGGCAGAAGGAGAAGCCACCGGCGAGGTCATCTTCAACACAAGCATGACCGGCTATCAGGAGATCTTCACCGACCCATCCTACAGGGGACAGCTGGTAACCCTAACGTATCCCCACATCGGAAACGTGGGAGTGAATCAGCTGGACTTTGAGAGCTGTCGACCCTGGCTGGCCGGGGTGATCGTCCGCGAGTATAGTCGGGTGTCCAGCTCCTGGAGAGCCGAGCGTACGCTCGCTGAGTTTCTTGCGGACTTCGGAGTCCCGGCGATCGAGGGGGTCGATACTCGTGCCCTCACGATCCACATCCGGGACAAGGGGGCTATGACCGGTATTATCTCCACCATCGACTTTGACATCGATTCGCTGGTTCGGAAAGCCCAAGCGGCGCCCAAGATGCAGGGCCTGAACCTGGTCCACGAGGTGACCTGCGCGGAGAAGTGGACGTGGACCGAAGGTATTCCCAGGCGATGGCTACCCGTCGGCATGCGGCCCAAGACGGAGCGTAGGGATCCCTTCCATGTAATCGTCTACGATTTCGGGGTAAAGCGAAATATCTTGCGGAGCCTAGCTCACCGCGGCTGCCGCCTCACGATCGTCCCCGCTCATACACCCGCGGACGAGGTGATCTCATGGGACCCGGACGGGGTCTTCTTGTCCAACGGGCCAGGTGATCCTGAACCCGTCCGTGAGGGAGTCGAAAACGCCCGGCGCCTGCTCGGACGAGTGCCCATCTTCGGTATCTGCTTGGGTCATCAGCTGCTGGCTCTGGCGCTGGGAGCCAAGACTTATAAGCTCAAGTTCGGCCATCACGGAGCCAACCACCCGGTGTTGAACCTGAGGAGCGGTTTCATAGAGATTACGGCCCAAAACCACGGTTTCGCCGTCGATCCCGAAACTTTGGACCCGGACAATTTGGAAGTCACTCATGTGAACTTGAATGACCACACGCTGGAAGGCTTTCGTCACCGATCGCTACCGGCTTTCGCTGTCCAGTATCATCCGGAAGCGAGCCCTGGGCCACATGACTCGCAATATCTGTTTGACGAATTCGTGCACATGATGGAAACATGGCGGCAGAGGCGATCGGTCCGCGAGGTTGAGAAGCGAGGAACGCATGCCTAAGAGGGACGATATCCGGAAGATTCTCATCATCGGGTCGGGCCCAATTGTGATTGGCCAGGCCTGCGAGTTCGACTACTCCGGAACCCAAGCCTGCCGAGCGCTCCGCGAGCTGGGCTACGAAGTTGTCCTTGTCAACAGCAATCCGGCGACCATCATGACGGACCCGGAGATTGCGACTCGAACGTACGTGGAGCCGCTAACGGTCGACTACGTGGCGAAGATCATCGAGCGCGAGAAGCCGGACGCCCTGCTCCCCACCATGGGTGGCCAGATCGGGCTGAATCTCGCCGTAGAACTCGCCGAAAAGGGTATTCTTGAGCTCTTCGGTGTCGAGCTGATCGGAGCTAAGCTGGAGGCGATCCGAAAGGCAGAGGACCGCGAGCTGTTTAAGGCCGCCATGGAGAAGATCGGGCTGGACCTACCCAAAGGCGGTTTTGCTCATTCCTACGAAGAAGCCCTCCAAATCGTCCGGGATATCCCTTACCCAGTCATCATCCGTCCCTCGTTTACCCTGGGCGGCACTGGCGGGAGCATCGCTTATAATATCGAGGAATTCAAGGAACAGGTCGTCTGGGGACTCCAGGCCAGCCCCATCTCGGAAGTCTTGATTGAGGAATCCGTTCTCGGCTGGCACGAATTTGAGCTCGAAGTCATGCGCGACCTCAAGGACAACGTCGTCATCATTTGCCCCATCGAGAACGTCGACCCCATGGGAGTGCACACCGGCGACAGCATAACCGTTGCTCCCGCCCAGACGCTCACTGACAAGGAGTATCAATATCTCCGCGACGCCGCGATCGCCGTCATCCGCGAGATCGGCGTGGAGACAGGTGGCTCCAATATTCAGTTCGCCGTAAATCCGGAGGACGGCCGCGTGGTAGTGATTGAGATGAACCCCCGAGTTTCTCGCAGTTCGGCGCTCGCCTCCAAAGCCACCGGCTTCCCGATCGCTAAGATAGCCGCCAAGCTGGCTGTGGGCCTCACCCTCGACGAGATTCCTAACGATATTACGCGTAAAACGCCAGCGTCCTTCGAGCCAACTATTGACTACGTCGTGGTCAAGATTCCGCGCTGGGACTTCGACAAATTTCCTGGGGCGGACCGGCGGCTGGGAACTCAGATGAAGTCGGTCGGAGAGGTGATGGCGATCGGCCGGACCTTTAAGGAGGCCCTCGGCAAGGCGATCCGTTCCTTGGAGATAGACAAGTGGGGGCTGGAAGATGTCCGGGAGCTTCTGGAAGGTAGGGCCATCAATGGTTACGAGGATATCGGTCACCTCCTCGATGAGCTTCGTGAGCGCCTACGGCGGCCTTCTGCGGAGAGGGTGTTTTGGCTTGCCACGGCTCTGCGGGCTGGCATCTCGAAGGAGGAAGTGGCCCGCCTCTCAGGCATCGACGTCTGGTTCATTGACCAGATCGCACAGGTGATCGAGATCGAGGAGGAGATCGTCCAATGTGCGCGCCGTGGGAAGCCCCTGCCCAGGCAGTTGCTTTATGAAGCGAAGCGCGCCGGCATAGCCGATCGAAGAATCGCGCAGCTTACGGGGCACGACGAGAAAGGAGTCCGTGATCGTCGCCATCGGCTGGGCATCCGGCCGGTCTTTAAAACGGTCGACACCTGCGCCGCGGAGTTCGAAAGCCATACGCCGTACTGTTATTCGACGTACGAGGAGCAGAATGAAATCAGGCGGTCCCAACGTCCCAAGATCGTGATCCTTGGGAGCGGGCCCAATCGAATCGGGCAGGGCATTGAATTCGATTACTGCTGCGTGCACGCCGTGATGGCCCTCCGGGAGGAGGGCTACGAAGCGATTATGGTGAACTGCAACCCGGAAACGGTAAGCACGGACTACGATGTGGCGGACAAGCTCTACTTCGAGCCTCTGACCCTCGAGGACGTGCTGGAGGTCATCGACAATGAGAGGCCAGACGGCGTGATCGTGCAGTTTGGGGGGCAAACCCCGCTGAAGCTGGCCGTTCCTCTCGAAAGGAATGGGGTCAGGATCATCGGGACTAGCCCGGACTCGATTGATCTGGCCGAGGATCGCAAGCGCTTTGGCCTCCTGTTGCAGGAGCTAGGCCTCCGGATGCCGGAGTGGGGCACGGCCATGTCCGTGGAAGAGGCCGAGGAAATCGCAGAGCGAATTGGCTATCCTGTCCTCCTTAGGCCTTCTTATGTCCTGGGCGGCAGAGCGATGGAGATCGTGTATGATCGGCCAAGCCTGATTCAGTACATGCGTAAGGCAGTTTTGGTGTCGCCGGACCATCCCATCCTCATCGATCGTTTCCTCGAAGATGCGTTCGAGGTGGATGTGGATGCCCTATCGGATGGAGAAAACGTCGTAATCGGCGGCATTATGCAGCATATTGAGGAGGCCGGTATCCATTCGGGAGACAGTTCCTGCGTTCTGCCTTCGTACATGATCTCAGAGGCTCATCTGGAAGAGATCCGCGACTGGACCCGCAAGCTTGCCCGAGCTCTTAGGGTCGTCGGCTTGATCAACGTCCAATACGCGATCAAGGACGGCCTCCTGTATGTGCTCGAGGTCAATCCGAGGGCATCGCGAACGGTTCCTTTCGTAAGCAAGGCGACAGGCGTGCCGCTGGCCAAGATCGCCACGAAGCTGATGTTAGGGCGGAAGTTGCCCGAACTCGGCTTCACGCGGGATATTGTAACGCGCCAGTACGCAGTGAAGACCCCCGTGTTCCCATTCGCCAAGTTTCCGGGCGTGCGGAACTACCTCGGTCCAGAAATGAAGTCCACGGGGGAGGTAATGGGTCTTGCTCCGACCTTTGGTCTGGCTTTTGCCAAAGCACAACTTGCCGCGGGTAATCAGCTGCCCCTCTCAGGTAACGTGTTCATCTCGGTGAACGATTACGACAAGAAAAAGGTGATCCCCATCGCCCGGCAACTCGCGGAGATGGGATTTGGGATTCTGGCCACCAGGGGCACATGGCAAGCACTCCAACGCGCGGGGATCAACGCGAAACGGGTGTACAAAGTGAATGAGGACCGCCCGAACGTGGTGGACCACCTAATTAACGGGGAGATTCAGCTCATTATTAACACGCCTCTAGGCAAGGCCTCGCGCTACGACGAATATGCGATGGGAAGGGCGGCAATCCTCTACGGCGTGCCCATGCTCACGACGCTATCTGCCTCCGCGGCAGCTGTCGAGGCCATTCGTACCCTGCGGCGGGAAAAGGGCTCCGTTATGAGCTTGCAGGAATACTACGACCGTATGGCCCGGTGCGGGGAGGACGGACAGGGAGCTTTCGCGGAGGCCGCCAGTCGTTAGGGCAGAAGACCATGGTGCCGGCGGCGAAGTTTCTCCGCAAGCCAAAATAGGCTTTAGCGGCGTTGGGCCGCCGAGTCCAAAGCAGAGACGACGGCTCTGAGAAGGATTTCCGCGCATCGGGGATTGCGTAGGCGAGCCTGAAGACAGCGGCCCAATGTCTGCTCCTGCAAGGCAGAGGCCAGCGAATCCGCGGCAGATTGATGCCTTCCCAAGCCTGTGTGCAGCAAGAGGGCTCGGGAATAACTCTGAACGAGCTCTTCGCATGTGGGACAGGAGGAACGACGTGAAGCCCGCCAGGTGAGAGACCCCACACAAAGGATGGCGGCCACCGCGAGCAAGGCTAAACCAGAAAGCTTGACAGCGTCCGGCCAGTGCACGAAGACACGTCTCTGCATGTTGCCGTCTCCGATCGCCGAGCCTGGTACACGGTCCTGAGCTCAACAACCGAGTTTTTTCTTCTTCGAGGCCAGCGGGGAAATGGAGGTCTCCCGTGAAAGACACAGACCAGAAGCCCAGCTACCGGCTTCGCACTGAGCTCCAGGCTCTCCTCGGGGACGAAAGCCGAATCTCCGAACTGGCAGACGAGTCCAGGCTCCAGACGGCAATCCTTTCTCGGCTTCGTTCCCGTTTCGGCCCCTGGAAGGGAAGCGCAAGGATTCGTCTCCTATCGGCCACCGAAGTTGAACTTCAGTATTTCCCCCCGATATCAGACCCACGAGCAGAGAGCCTTCATGAGGCGGCTATTCTCGCCACACGCCAAAAGAATATACAACTGGCAAGCCGCAAATGGGAAGAGGCAACTCTCCGGAATCCGGAAGATGCCAAGTATTGGTTCCACGCCGGCGTAGCAAATTTTGAGCTGAGGAGATTCGAGCAGGCAAGGGAGCAGCTGATCAAGGCTTTAGCTCTTTGCCCATTCCATCATCGCGCCCATCTTGTGCTCGGCACACTCTACCTCAAGCTGCGACGCCTGGAAGATGCCAAGAAACATCTCGAGGTCGCGGTCGAGCTCTGCCCGCGCGATCCCTTGGCACGTCTAAACCTCGGGGCTGTTTGCAGTGTATTACGCAATTACGAGGAAGCGATCGGTCAATTTCAAGAAGCACTCCGAGCTATGCCCGATGACCCGCGACCCTACTTGGGGCTCGCAAAAGTGTACAGTCTTACAGGAGCTACGGAAAGAGCGGAGTACTATTACCGGCAGGTAATCCGCTTGGATACGTCGGGGGTATTGCGGCGCCAGGCCCAGATGAGTCTGAGCACCAGTGCCAGTCCAGCTGCAGAAACGGAGCCGGAGCCGATAAAGCCCTTGGGAAGCGCCGCCGCCGAAGGGCCACCGGTGGGAGGACTTCCGGAGATGGTTGCTCAAGTCCCAGAGCTTCAGGCCGCAAGACTCCGACACAGCCAGAAGGACCCTGACACGGCTTTTGCGATCGCCTATAACTCTTATCTGCACCTCGACTACCCCAAGGCCGTAGAGTATTACGCCGCCTACTCCATAAGACGGTCCGCGGACGCGAACGGTTGGTATCGGCTAGGGGAGAGTGCTCTTCGCTGCGGTAAACTAGTGCTCGCGGCACGGGCCCTTCAAATGGCTGCCCAACTCTCGCCTGAGCCAACCTACCTGAAACAATCTGCCCTAGCGTACTTGTTGCTCGGCGAAAAGGAACGGGCCCGGGCCCAGCTCCTGAAAGCGCGAGAGCTCGGGAAGAAGGATTCCATGTTCCTGTGTTTGCTTGGCGAGGTAGCTCTCGGTGATGGGGACCTTACGAGCGCGATCTCCGCTCTCGAGTCTTCCGTCCGCGCAAACCGCAATAACGTGCGAGCTCGGCTTGCACTGGCGAAAGCTCTTGAGAGATCGGGGGATCTCGAAGCCGCTCTGCGACAGCTGAGCGAGCTGCTACTGCTGCCCTTGGACACACCGATCCGCGAAGAGGCTGAGGAATTGCTCCAGGAGCTGAAGGAGCGAAAAACACGCTGGGATCAACGTCGCGGACTTGCGGTATAGGTTGAAACGCCAAGAAGACGGTTTCCGCTGGCCATGTGACCCGATGAGAGGAGAAGGAGGTAAGAATTGCAGGCTGTAATCCTGTGCGCCGGAAAGAGCACCCGTACGTATCCGCTGACACTTTCGCGCCCGAAACCGCTTCTGCCCCTTGTCAACATGACCCTCCTGGAATGGAATCTCACGGAGCTAAGCGACGTCGTCGACGAAGTCATCCTGGTGGTGGGGTACCGGCAGGAAATGATCCGCGAGAAAATTGGCGAAACGTTCGGCCCTCTGCGCGTCCGGTACTGCGAACAACGCGAGCAGTTGGGGACTGGACACGCCGTGCTCCAGGCACGGGACCTGCTGCGCGGGCCGTTTTTGGTTCTCAATGGCGACGACGTCTACTCCGCTGCCGATTTTCGTCGGCTTGCGCAGTTGGAAGCCGCGGCTCTTGTGCTCGAGGTCAGTAACCCGAGCCTGTACGGTGTCTACGAGGTCGATGCGCAAGGACGTGTACTTAGCCTTGAAGAAAAACCAGCGTCGCCAAAGGGAAACCTGGCCAACCTGGGCTGCTACAAGTTCCCATTGGAAATCATTCAGTACCTTCAATCCACGGGGTTCAGTGTTCGGAACGAGATTGAGATAACCAGCGCCATTGCCGCAATCGCAAGGGAGAAGGAGTTTTACACGGTAAGGCGCCACGGCCGCTGGCTACCCACAGGATTCGCATGGGATCTCCTGACCAATTCCGAGGCTATATGGTCCGAGGGAGCCGTGCCGGCGCGAGTTGTCCATCCCACGTGCCGTATTGCCCCCTCAGCAGAGCTCGTCGAACCGGTGTTCCTTGGCCCGAACTGCGAAATTGGGCCGCACGCCGTCGTCGGGCCATATTCCGCCTTGATCTCCGCTGTTGCGGTTGGTCCTGGGAGCGTCGTCTCTCATTCGATTTTGTTTGAACAGACGTCGGTGGACGCCGATGTTGTGCTCACGGCCTCCGTTGTTGCAGAAGGCTCGAGGCTCGGCGCATCTGTCAGAGCGTTTGCCGAGGTCGATGGCAGCTCCGAAATCGTTTCTGAGATAAAAGGTAAGATGATCGCCACCGGGCGTCGCCGGCTGGGATGCATTATCGGAGCTGGAACCACGGTTGGTCCGGGTACCTGGTTGTGGCCCGGCGTCAAGGTATGGCCCGGAATGCAGATTCCCGCAGGAGCGCGTCTGCAGGCCGATGTGCGACCGGCAGACTTTCGCTGGTCATAACTTGAAGTGTGACAGACTCGGTTGGCCCTCCCGGACACGGAGGTCGGAACGGGAAAGGGATAGCGCTGCGGGGGAGTGAATGCCGACAGGGCTCGGTAACATAAGATATGTTATCCGGCTCATTAAGGCGGCAAGAACGCTTTCCTTCCTTTCGTTCCCCCTTTACGACGAAGCGATCACGCGGATCTCTTCAATCAGTCTCCTGACATCTTCCACAAGCGTGTACACGTGACAAGAAACGCGCACCGCATCGAGTTGCTGTTCTGTTACCGGGCGCGTCCGGAAACCGCGCCGTGAAAGCTCCTGTACGACATTGGCGGACGCTTTGCCCTTCAGGCGGAAAGCGACGATGGCGCCCCGGCTACCGCGTTCCTGTGGTGTCAAGATCTCAACTTGCGGAAGGCCCTGTAGGCCCTGCAGAAGCTGCTCGCTGAGATAACGGCCTCGGGCCTCCACATTACGCATGCCCAGAGCGGCCAGGAAATCGATCGCTGCACCAAGGCCCAGGACGAGGGGAACATTCCGGGTTCCGTACTCGACGCAACGCGCCTCGGGCAGGTATTCGAGCATCAGCCGGTCCAGGTCGTATTTTGCGTCGGAATGGGCGCCAACGAAGACTGGCTTCCAGATTCCGTGCATATCCTTTCGGACGTACAGCAACCCCGTGCCTTTGGGTCCGAGGAGCCACTTATGTCCGCTGGTGGCGTAGAAATGACATCCAAGCTCGTGCAGATTCACGCAAAGCTGGCCAGGAGGATGTGCGCCGTCAAGCACGAACCAGATCTTCCGCTCCTCACATAGTCTCGCAAGTTCCTTGGCGGGAAACAGGGTTCCCACCGTGCACGTCATATGAGAAATCGAGAGCACACGGGTTCGGGGCGTCAGATTCCTCTCGATAATCTCCAGGTTCCGTTCGGCCGTATCCGCGGGTTCAAACAGACGGACCCGGAGACCGCGCTCCTTCATGAGCGCCAGCCATGGCATTGCCCCCCCGACGTGTTCATGTGTGGACATCAGCACTTCGTCGCCTGGCTTAAGAGGTAAACCCCGGGCGATCAGATTCATACCCTCGGTTGTATTGTGGGTGAAGGCCAGTTCCTCCGGCAAGCATCCGAGGAATGCCGCAGCCCGCTGGCGGACTCCCTCGATCTTCTCGTGGCCCGTCTCGCAGATCGATTCCAGCTCTTCCATAGCTTGTTGAACCGTTCTGAGAACCTGATACGGTGATGGTCCCAATCCCCCATTGTTCATGTACACACGATCCCGTGTGAGAGGAAATTGGCTTCTTACAATGCTCCAGAAATGCTCGTCCATTGCCACGCCAGCCTCATCTCCAGCCGTGGGTACGGAAGCTGAATCACCTCGCCCCTGCAACCGTACGCCGCCGACAAGGACGCCCAAGCTACCCACACCCAAAGCTTTCCCGACTTCCTCAAGAAAGCTGCGCCGTGTTCGCTCGCCGCGGAAGAGCCGAACCATGAGAGCCTCCCTAATCACTTGATTCTGGGCTGTGCAGTCAAGAAAGACTGCTGTGCGACTCCTACACCAGTTCTCTTTGACCAAGGCACCCGCGAATGGTCTTAGCCTATCCGAAACGGGGCTGGCGTAAACGAAAGCAGGAAGAGAATCAGAACGAAGCCCCCGAGCACGCGTCTCCGGACATCGAGGGGCGTTTCGTCGTCAATCGGGGGCGGATGCGTATAGCCGAACCAGATCAAGAGCAGGATCAGAAGAAGCCATCCCCAATAGACGAACACGCACACGAGTGCGAATGCGAGGAGTACGAAACGGTAGATAACATTGCTCCGCCGGCCAAACAGCGCGTACAAAACGTGCCCTCCATCCAGCTGGCCGATCGGAAGTAGATTCAGAGCCGTCACAAAAAGCCCCGCCCACCCGGCAAACGCAACAGGGTGCAGCACCAGATCGTAGCCCTCGGGAATGGGGCCCACAGTGATGTAGCTGATGAGCTTGAACAAGAGGGATTCGCCAAGGAAAATGGCTCCCGGCGGAAGCGAATCGAGTACCTGTAGCTGCGACCACCGGAGACCAAGGTAGACGCAAAGCGTCGCAATGACCAGACCGGACAGGGGTCCTGCCACGCCCACGTCGAAGAGTGCCTTTCGGCTCGGCATCCGATCCTGGATCCGAATAACAGCGCCCAACGTGCCAAAAGGATTGAGCCAGGGCAGCGGAAAAGGTAGGAAAAACGGCAGGGTGGCCCGTACCCCGTGGCGTCTGCACATCAGGTAGTGACCCATCTCATGTACCGAGAGGATGGCCATGATGGAGACCGCGTACGTAAGTCCCCTCACTGGACTCCCCTCCATCACCGCGCCGACGAACCACGTTGAGAGCAATGTGAGAACGAACAGCACCAGATTCACACGCGGCCTATCGGCGCGCATCCGTCCAAGGATGCCGAACCCGCGCGACCCACGTCCCCAGAAATACGGCTCTCTCGCGCCCCACTCAGGACGGGCGTCTCGCGAGGGGAAGCGAAGACCTTCCCACCTGCCACGCGCGAACTTCTGCCTCGCAGATGCGACGATTCTCCGGATTCGCTTCATCTCCGGTCTATGGTTGCAGGAGCTTTCGTCTCCGCAGCCTGGTTTAAGCTTGCTACCACCTCTGTGCCCATCCCCGCCCCGGTTTGCTCCTGTGCGCTGCCTTCGCGCACAGCGATCTCAATTGTCCCGTTGCTCCCCGGTACAGCCACGAGCTCACCAGGCTGACCGTCAGCGTAGCAGGCGACGGTCCGGAGAGGACGGCCATGCAAAAACACGTTGGCCCTTTGGAGCAGGAAGTTTGGCAGGTCTGTGATCAGATTTCCGAACCCGTCCACATAGACGACCGAACCGCGGACGATGCCTGTAGCAGGATCGAAAAGCGGGTGATCGACCTCCAGTACGCGGACCGTAGCGATGGCCCTTCCCACGGTGTCCAGCGAGCAGCCGGCGCAGAGATCTGCAGCGGCAGGAGCAAAGAGATCGCGCGCGTGGAAAGTAGGGCTGAGGTTTCGGCGCTGTTCCAGCTGGACAAAGCGGGCGTAACGTGCTCCTTGCAAGCAGTAGGTAATCAACCCGTTGTCGGGGCCGACAAAGAAACGGCCATCAATTTCCGCGGCAATTGCGGCGCGTTCGGAGCCGACACCCGGGTCGACCACCGCGAGGTGCACAGTCCCAGGTGGGAACAGGTGGAAGACCGAACCCAGGAAATACGCCGCCGAGCGGACATCGTACGCAGGAAGGGCGTGGCTCAGATCCACGATGGTCGCCCTCGGGACCTTTCTCAGAAGCACGGCCTTGACCGCACCTACGAACCAGTCGCGCGCACCGAAGTCGGTAGTAAGCGTGACGTGCTGGGCCACTGTGCTGACTCCTCTATTTCGTGCGCTCCCCGATGGCGCCTGCGGCGGCCCGTCTCAAGGCCACTACTGCACTTCCTGGGTCCTCTGCGCCGAAGATGGCCGAGCCCGCGACCAGCACATCTGCACCAGCCCGCACGACAGCCGCCGCATTCTCGGGACAGATCCCGCCGTCCACCTCCAAATACGCTGCCGAGCCGCATGCGTCCAGAAGGCGCCGCGCCTCCGCGATTTTGGCCAAGCCAAAGGGAACGAAACTCTGTCCCCCGTAACCCGGTTCTACCGTCATTACGAGCAAAAGGTCGCAGAATGGCAGAATATACTCGAGATCGACAAGGGAGGAAGCTGGGTTTACGCTAAGGCCGAACTTCGCTCCGTATTGCGCGATTCTTTCGGCTGTCCTCCAGATATGAGGGGCGGCTTCCCAGTGGACGGTCAGGACGTCGGCGCCAGCGGCGCGGAAATCGGCGAGGTAGCGGTCCGGTTCGGCGATCATGAGGTGAACGTCGAGGACGATATGGGACGGGAGGGCTCGACGCAGAGCCTCTACCATATTCGCGCCAAACGTAATGTTCGGTACGAAGTGGCCGTCCATTACATCCACGTGGATCCACTCGGCGCCTGCGTCGACCGTCTGGAGAACCTGCTCACGGAGGCGGAGAAGATCAGCGGAGAGAACCGAAGGGGCGATTATCACACGCTTCATGGCTTGTCCTGGCTCACTCGTGCGGGTACTGGCTGATAACAAGATCCACAGAGTCCCCCGCAGCCACCTGCCGGCCGGGAGGTATGGACTGGGCGATGACGGTTTCGGGAAGAAGATCGCGCGACATCTGGTATTCGATCCGGCCGAGAGTAAGACCCGCTTTGCGAAGCTCCCGGCGCGCCTCTTCGAGTGACTTTCCGACCAGGCTGGGAACAATGAACTGCGAGGGTAAGGGGCCTAAGCTAACTGTCAGTCGAACAGGAGTGCCGACCTCCACCTGGCTCTGGGCAGGGATGGACTGGTCAGCCACCACCCCTTCCGGATAGTAAGACGAGTGCTCGTACACCACTTCTTGAAGCAGCAAACCGAGGCTGGACAGCCTGAACCGTGCGTCTCTCTCGGAGCCGCCGACCAGGTTCGGCATCGTTACCGTCCTTTCCCCTTTACTCAAGGTCAGGTATACTCGTCTCCCCCTCTTCACCTGGCTACCGGCCTTCGGCTCCTGGGACAGTACATGGCCGGGCGCAACGCGAGCGTCGAAACGCTCCGCAGCCCGGACCGCACGGAGTCCGCGTCCCTTCAGAAGCTTCTCTGCCTCCTCGAAACTCAGGTCCGTCACATTCGGGACCAGGATCGTCTGTCCTCGGCGTGTGTAAAGAGGCATCAGAAAGCTATCAACTAAGATGTAGAACGCGACAAAGGCCGTCAAGACCTTCAAAATGCGCTTCCAGCCGTATCGATTCGAAGGCATTGGCATCTCCGCCATCGCTTGACCACTTAGCAAATCCGCACTAAGCGTGCCCCAAAGACGCCGTCGAGATGGTGACGGTGCGGATAGGTCCTCAGGTAACCTGCATCCGTGCAGTAGTGGGCCCCGACGTACTTCTGCGCTGGATCCACGACGTACTGGGATCTTGCAGATAGAAAGTTCGCCACGACTTCCTCATTCTCTTCTCGCTCAAGGGTACAGGTGGCGTAGACGATTGCGTCCCCAGCCTGTTGTCGGTCTGCAACTGCAAGAAGGATCTCCAGCTGCAGTCGAGCCAACTCCGTTACTTGATCCTGCTGCCGCTGCCAGCGCAGGTCAACGCGTCGCCTCAAAACGCCCGTTCCTGAGCACGGTGCGTCTACCAGCACCGTACCCGCGGCTCGGAAAGGTAGGGCGCGTGCATCGGCGGCCACGAGCCGAATATTGCGGAGCCCCAGTCGCTGGCTTCCCTTCCGCACAAGGTTGAGGCGGCGCGGGCGAAGGTCCGAGGCAATCACCCGGCCGTTAGGGCCGATCACCTCAGCTATCGCGGTGGCCTTCCCTCCGGGTGCGGCACACACGTCGAAGACGGTGTCTTCCGAGCGCGGATTCAAAAGCTGCACGAGGAGATAGGCGCTCGGGTCCTGAGGCGTGAAATAACCTTCCCTGAACTCATCGAGCTCTTCGAGCGACACGGAGAGCTCACGGAGGTGCACAAAATGCTCGTGCGCAGGTAGCCGTTCGGCATCGATCCCTTTGGTGCGAAGAACCTCTACGAGGTCATCCGGGTTGATTTTTGTCCGATTCACCCGGACCGTCAGTGGCGCTGGCTCATTATTCGCGCGGAGCAAGGCGATCGTTTCCTCTTTCCCGAACTGCCGTAGCCATCGCTCCACCATCCAATCCGGGTGGCTCCACCGAATAGCGAGTTTGCGTACAGGGTCTTTTGACTTCGGCTCGAGGGCTTCGTGGCTGGCCCTTTGCACCGACCTCAGAATCGCATTGGTTCGATCTGCCCATGCCTGACCGTGTCGGCGCTTTACTATTTCCACGGTGGAACTCACCGCGGCGAAATCGGGCACACGACTTAGAAAGACAAGCTGATAGATCCCCACCTCAATGGCCGCTTTGACGTCGACAGGCACAGACAGATAATTGCCGCGGTAGTGTTTCTTAGCGATCCAGGAGAGATAGCGGCGCCACCGGACAGTTCCGCGAACCAACTCCGTCACAAATGCTCGTTTCCTGCCATCCGCAACGTTGCGCAGGCGAGAAGCGAGAAGAAGATCGACATAGGCCTTCCTCTTCTCTGCCTCTGCGACGAGCTTAATTGCGAGCTCGCGCGCATCCGCTACGTCTTGCGATCTTCTCAAGACCTCCCCGATCATTCGGCTGGTTCACGCGTTAGGCGGTCACCTTCGGCGAGCCTGTACCCCCGCAAAAACTCTCCGCTGCTCATGATCCTCTTGCCACTCGGCTGAAGCTCCAAAATCCTGACGAAGGATTCCCCGGCTTTCACCACGAGATCACCCGTGCGCGCGTTTGCAAGGAGAACGGTGCCTGGCTCCGCTGTGGCCGAATGAGGGATTCCCCGGCTTTCTTCTGAGGCGCGGTGAAGTCGAAGGAGCTTGTTTCCCCAGAAAGTGAAGGCGCCGGGATCCGGTGACAGCGCCCGGATTAAGCGGGCCAGGTAGTCAGCCGGACGCGACCAATCAATCCTGCCCATCTCACGCTGGATCTTGGGAGCGTGGCTCGGTTCGCCTTCCTGAGGGCGGGGCGTGAGCCGTCCGGATTCTAAACCGTCGATTGTTTCCAGGAGCACGTCTGCCCCAATTTCCGCAAGTCGCGTCTCCAATTCTCCGGCCGTTTCGAGGGGTCGGATTTCCACTTCCCGCTGCAGAAGGATGTCCCCGGTGTCAACTTTCTCGTTAATGAGGAACGTGGTTACGCCTGTTGTGGCCTCTCCGTTCAGAATGGCCCACTGCACGGGAGCAGCCCCGCGGTACTTGGGGAGGAGCGAGGCATGAAGATTGACGGTCCCGTGCGGCGGGATCTCGAATACGTCCTTGGGAAGAATGCGGAAGGCTACGACAGCGAAAAGGTCCGCCCGCATTTCCCGGAGCGCCTGCAAGAACCCCGGATCCTGGAGGTCCTCGGGTTCCATCGAACGTATGCCGTTTTCCCGTGCAAAGCTTTTCACGGGTGTGGGCAAGGGCCTGAGGCCGCGTCCCCTCGGCCTGTCGGGTGCCGTGACCACGGCCAGGACCGCGTGCCGGGAGCTGCACAGTCTGCGAAGTGCCGGCAGCGAGAACGAATCGCTTCCGAAGAAAACGATGCGCACCGCTACTTCCGAGTGAATGAACGCCCGCAGCTCATTCGCTCAACTTGCGCGCAACCGATCCGCGCGCCAGCTCGATTTTCACATTCTCAGCGATCTTGACGATCAGGATGTTCTCCTTTTCCTTGATCCCCACCACGGTCCCGTAGATTCCTCCTACCGTGACAATACGATCGCCTTTTTGAATCGAGGCGAGCATCTTCTGGTGTTCCTTCTGCCGCTTCGCCTGCGGTCGGAAGATCAGGAAGTACATAATGAGGATGATCAGGATGATCGGCAGCCACATCGCCAAGGGATTGGGCCTTTGCGCTGCCGGTGCTTGGGAAAGGATGGTCAAGAGCATGTTCGCCACGGTACCCTCCCTGCTATCTCTTGCCTATTTGGTCCACTGCGCTTCGTTTCCAACTCCACACTCGGCTCTCACCCTCTGTGGTGGATGGACCGGCCTTCGCGGTCAGACCGTTTCCTGCTCAGGGATTTTTTCCTCGGCCGAGGTCCTGTAACGGCTGTAGAAATCCCTGGCCCACTGGCGGAACCTACCAGCAAGGATGGCCTCTCGTGCTTGCGACATCAGGGTCGCGTAAAAAGTCAAATTATGGATGGTGGCCAGGCGGAGGGCTAAGACCTCCCCCGCATTGAAGAGGTGGCGCACAAAGGCCCGGGTGTAGTTCCTGCAGGTGTAACAGGAGCACGACTCGTCAATAGGCCGAAAATCATCCTTGAAGCGACCGTTCTTGATTACGAGAGGACCTTCCCATGTAAAGACGGTTCCGTTCCGACCATTTCGTGTCGGGATGACGCAGTCGAAGAGGTCGATCCCCATCCCTACTGCTTCGACAAGGTCCTCCGGTTTTCCCACGCCCATAAGGTAACGCGGCCGGTCATGGGGAAGTAGTGGAGCCGTCTGGTCGATAACCTCGTACATCACCTCTTTTGGCTCGCCAACGGAGAGGCCGCCAAGGGCGTAGCCCGGGAAATCCAGTTGCGAGAGGCGTTCGGCCGATTGCCGCCGGAGGTCCAGGTAGACGCTTCCCTGCACGATGCCAAAGAGAAGCTGTGAGTGCCCGTATTCAGGTTGCGTCTCCTGAAACCTATGGAGACTCCGTTCGGCCCAGGCATGGGTCAGCTCCAGGGAACGAACTGCGTAAGAGCGATCACAAGGATACGGTGTGCATTCATCCAGCACCATCATGATATCGCTACCGATCGCCCTCTGATGATCGACTGCCGACTCGGGGGTGAAGAGAATGTAGGAGCCGTCCAAATGGGAACGGAAATAAACGCCCTCTTCCGTTATCTTACGAAACTCGCTCAGGCTATAGATCTGAAAGCCCCCACTATCCGTGAGGATCGGACCAGACCAGCCGGCAAATCGGTGCAAGCCCCCAGCCCTTCGGAGCACTTCGAGACCGGGTCTGAGAAAGAGGTGGTAGGTGTTGGCCAAGAAGATCTGGATGCCGCACTCAAGTAGTTCCTGGGGGGACACGGCTTTCACGCATCCCTGCGTACCGACGGGCATGAAGGCAGGCGTCTCTACGACTCCG
This sequence comes from candidate division KSB1 bacterium, assembly GCA_034506315.1. Classification (GTDB taxonomy): domain Bacteria; phylum Zhuqueibacterota; class Zhuqueibacteria; order Oleimicrobiales; family Geothermoviventaceae; genus Zestofontihabitans. The sequence goes on from JAPDPT010000021.1 coordinate 31,581, forward strand.
TGCGCCGTGAAAAGCCGCCCCGCCCTCGCCCCCGTTTCGGGATCGATGGCGACGATCTCGAACACTCCGGTCATGACAAGAGCACGCGAAGAGCTTCCCCTAGAGTAGCTACGGGTTCGACTGTCTGATTCTGGCCATGGGGCGGCAGGCCCCTTCTTTCAGCTCTTGGCGCAACAACACGCGAGAAGCCTAGTCGAAATGCCTCCTGGACCCGCCAGGTTGTGTGCTGGACGCGGCGCACTTCCCCGCCCAATCCGACCTCTCCGAACACCACGACGTCTCGAGGTATTGCCCTATTCTTCACGCTCGAAGCCACGGCTACGGCAACGGCCAGGTCGGCAGCCGGCTCATCGATGCGCATCCCACCCGCAATGTTCACAAAGACATCATGCGCGCCGGCATTGATGGCAGCTCTGCGCTCCAAAACCGCCAACAGCATCGCCAGGCGGCGAGGATCGAATCCCGTGCACGTCCGTTGGGGAACACTGTAGTGGCTCACGGTTGTAAGCGCCTGGACTTCGATCAGGACCGGCCTACTCCCTTGTAGTACACAGGTTACCACAGAGCCGGGCACCGCTTCGGCTCTCTCAGACAGGAAGAGCTCACTGGGATTGTGCACTTCCTGGAGTCCGAGACCTGTCATTTCGAAGACGCCGATCTCGTCTGTAGACCCGAAGCGGTTTTTCATCGCCCTCAGGATACGGTAGGGATGCTGAGCATCGCCTTCAAACAGGAGCAAAGCGTCCACGACGTGCTCGACCACCTTGGGACCCGCCAGATAACCTTCCTTGGTCACGTGTCCGACCATGACCACCGGTGTCCCTGTGCGCTTGGCAATCTCGGTCAAGGCGTGAGCACATTCCCGAACCTGAGTCACACTACCCGGTGCACTGTCGAACTCCTCGCGACTCACGGTCTGAATCGAATCGACGACTACGAAATCCGGGTTCATTGCCTCGATGGTACTTACGATCAGCTCCAAGGACTGCTCCGACATCAGGTGGATTTTCGCCCCAGTGATGTTCAGTCGGTCTGCCCTCAGCTTGATTTGCTCTTCCGACTCTTCCCCAGAAACGTAAAGAATATCATGCCCTGACTTCTCCAAATGGGAGCAACACTGCAGAAGCAGAGTGGACTTACCGATGCCGGGCTGTCCTCCGAGAAGCACCACTTCACCAGCTACAAAGCCTCCCCCCAGTACCCGGTCAAACTCGCCCAGACCTGTTGCTAAGCGGGAGGCAGCGGTTGTCGGAATCTGGTCTAGGGTACGCGGCCGTGAAGTTAGCTTCGTCTGGGACCGGGGACCGGCCGCAGGTTTCTCAATTCTTTCCTCTACGAGGGAATTCCACGCGCCACAGTCCGGGCACCGTCCCATCCACTTGGGACTTGCAGCCCCGCAGTTCTGGCAAACAAAGTGCGTGCGTGCTGCGTCTTTCTTCCCGTGTCCCAAGTCTCGATCTCGCGCTGGGCCCCAGCGGCTACGGACAATGGAACCAGATGCTTCGGACGCAAGGTACGGAAACCCGTCCAGAAATGCAAGGTAGTGGCCGCTCTGTGGGAATACAAAAAAGACCAAGCTTGAGGGCTTGGTCTTTCGGTGGGCCAGGCGGGACTCGAACCCACAGCCTTCGGCTCCGGAGGCCGACGCTCTGTCCAATTGAGCTACTGGCCCTGATTAATGGCCCTGGATTTGCGCGGCCATGACCGTATTGCGCATGAGCATCGCGATGGTCATCGGCCCGACGCCACCAGGGACCGGCGTAATGGCGCTCGCCACCTCTGAGACGCTGTCGAAATCCACATCGCCCACGAGCCGATAGCCACGCTCCGCGGTGGGGTCTTCAACGCGGTTCACTCCCACATCAATCACAACGCAACCCGGGCGGACCATATCACGCGTGATGAACTTTGGCACGCCCATGGCCGCAACTACGATGTCGGCGCGCTTCAACTGAGCCGTCAGGTCGGGAGTTCCGCTGTGACACACCGTCACCGTGGCATTGGCCCCCGCCTTCTTCTGCATCAGGAGAGCTGCCAGCGGTTTCCCGACGATGTTGCTGCGACCAACCACCACTACGTGTTTCCCCTCCGGAGAGTTCCCTGAACGGAGGAGCAGTTCCTGAACGCCCGCAGGAGTGCATGGAATAAATGTCGGTGTTCCCTGGAGTAGCCTCCCCATGTTGTACGGGTGAAGACCGTCGACGTCCTTCTGTGGGGGGATAGTCTCCAACACCGTCCCTTGCTCGAGGGGTTCCGGCAACGGCAGCTGCACAAGAATCCCGTGCACCCTGGAGTCGCGGCCGAGTTCGCGGATCAGTCTGCAGATGGTCTCTTCGTCTGTACCAGCGGGGAATTCGTAGTGGAAGGAGATGATTCCCAGCTCTTTGCACGCTCTTTCCTTCATTCGCACGTAACTTGCCGAGGCAGGGTCATCTCCCACCAAGATAACCGCCAGGCCAGGGGTAATTCCCGTGGCCTTGAGGCGACGAACCTCCTCCTTCAACTCGGCGTGGATTTCCGCGGCAATAGCTTTCCCGTCGATGATCTCTGCCAAGTCTCTCTCCTAAGGCAGCTGAACTGGCTCGCGGATCCTTCGGATCGTTACACAGCGCCCACTGCTCTCGTCCACCTCCAGAAGCACCGCGTGGAAAATCTCGTATCCCCTTGCAAGCTGAACGGGCTCCGGCGTCTGACGAAGGAAGCGGCGGATCGAGACCCACTTTTCCGTGCCGATCACGCCCCCATGCGAACCCGTCATCCCTACATCGGTGATGTATCCTGTACCTTGGTCCAGAATGCGTTCGTCTGCGGTCTGCACATGTGTGTGGGTACCGATCACAGCGCTGACCCGCCCGTCCAGGTACCAACCGAGTGCCTGCTTTTCCGCGGTTGCTTCTGCGTGGACATCGACGACCCGTACTGGGCAGGATTGGATGGCTGGGTCTGCCAGGATTCGGTCAGCTGTTCGGAACGGGCAATCAATTGCGAATAAGAACGTTCTGCCCTGCAGATTAATGAGAGCGACCGGTGCACGGCCTTGCTTCTGGTAAATCCACCAGCCGTGGCCTGGAAGCCCGTCGGGATAGTTGGCCGGGCGCAGGACCCTGGCGTCGCCCAGCAAATCATTGTCCGACTGCCGATCCCACACGTGATTGCCCGTGGTTAGCGCATCGATTCCGTTGTCAAAGAGCTGCGCGGCGAGCCCCCGGTCAAGACCTCGACCGTTCTTAAGATTCTCGCCGTTGGCAAAGCAATAATCCGGATCGACACCCGCTCGGCGCAATTGCTCGAGCGCCTGCACCGCTGTCTTTACCCCCCTCTTCCCCACCACGTCGGCGACAAAAAGGATACGGATCACGGGACCTTCGCCATCCTTGACAACGGAAATTTACCCGCCTGGTCTCAGGAAAGCAAACGAAAACTACTTCGCATAATCCACAGCGCGGAACTCGCGGATCACCGTGACTTTGATCTGACCTGGATACTCCATTTCACTTTGAATCTTTTCGGCGATATCTGTGGCCAGGAGTTCGGCCGTTGCGTCGTCCACCTTCTCCGGCTGTACGATCACGCGGACTTCCCTACCCGCCTGGATTGCATAGGCTTGACCCACGCCCTCGAAGCTCTTGGCAAGTTCCTCCAATTTCTCGAGGCGCTTGATGTAACTTTCGAGAGTCTCGCGCCGTGCACCGGGCCTGGACCCAGAGATCGCATCCGCCGCCTTAACCAATACTGTGATCGGAGAGACAGCTTCCACGTCTTCGTGATGCCCACCAATGGCGTTGAGGACAATGGGGTTCTCGCCATATTTCTTGGCTACCTCGACGCCGATCTGGGTGTGGGTGCCCTCTGTGTACTTGTCGAGGGCTTTGCCTATGTCGTGGAGAAGGCCGGCGCGTTTAGCCAGGTTGGCATCCAATCCGAGCTCCGCGGCCATCAGGCCGGCGAGGTGGGCCACCTCCACGGAATGTTGGAGCACGTTTTGGCCATAGCTCGTGCGATACTTCAGTTTCCCGAGGAGCCGCGCAAGCTCCGGATGGAGATCGTGGACACCCGCGTCCAGACATGCCTGCTCGCCAATCTCGTAGAGCTTTTCCTCCATCTCCTTGCGGGTTTTCTCGACAACCTCTTCGATTCGAGTTGGGTGGATGCGGCCGTCGGCGATCAGCCGTTCCAGGGCCACTCGAGCCACCTCGCGTCGGAAGGGATCGAAGGCACTTAGAATGACGGCTTCAGGCGTGTCATCGACGATCACGTCCACTCCGGTGGCCTGCTCAAAGGCGCGAATATTCCTCCCCTCACGACCGATAATGCGCCCTTTCATCTCCTCATTAGGCAGGTTCACGACGCTGACGGTGGTTTCTACGGAATGGTCCGCGGCCGAGCGCTGGATAGCCTGAATGATGATCTCCTTGGCCTCCTTGTTCGCGGTCAGTTTCGCTTGGTCCTTGATCTCCTTAATGATCTGGGCAGCCTCCTTGCGGGCCTTTTCTTTCATCGACTCCATCAGGAGCTGCTTTGCTTCCTCTTGGCTGATTCCGGAAATGCGCTCAAGAGCCGCTTTCTGTTGCTCGAGCATCCGCTGCAGCTCGCGTTCGCGCTCTGCCAGCTGCTCTTCCTTGACCCGGAGCGCCTCCTGCTGTCGGTCCAGAGCCCGGAGCTTCTCGTCAAGCATCTCGGCCCGCCGGTCGAGGTTGGTCTCTTTCTGCTGGAGCTGCCGCTCGAGCTTTTGTAGCTCTATCCGCTGATTACGAAACTCATTTTCTACGGACTGCTTGAGGCGCAGGTACTCTTCCCGTGCCTCCAGGAGCTTTTCGCGTTTGAGAGCCTCTGCCTCCTTCTGGGCCTCGGAGACGATTCGCTCCGCGATCAGTTCGGCACTGGCTACCTTCCTCTGGCTGATGCGCTTGCGTACAACCCAGCCGGCCAGAAAAGACACTCCACTGGACGCAACCAAGAGCACAATCCACAATACGGTCATCATTCGCTCACCTCACTTTTTCGGTATCTATGACAAAGCCCCACTCCCTGGACCCCTCACTCTCCGGTCTCCCGGAGGGTGAGAAACGCATAACCACGGGTCAAGGAGTGGGGCTACCGACCACCGAGTAGCTTGGCTGGATCAGCCTTCCCTACTCGGTCGCCTCTCTTGCGAGATACTCTTCTAATCTACTGGCAAGCACCTGAAGCTTGTAGTGATACGAGGAAAGGAGCGCTTCCTTCTCGGCTCGCTCCCGAAATAGCTCGTCCGCGATGTTCAGCGCCGCCAAGATGGCCACCTTAAGAGAGGACTTTATGGATGTCGACTCGTCGATTTCCCGCATCTTGCTGTCGACATACTCGGCCACGTGACGTATATACTCCGGGTCGGTATCACCGCGTATGGCATATTCCGACCCGAAAATGGTGACCTTGACGACGTTTGCGTCCGAAAACGTCACTTCTCGTTTGCCCTCAGGGTGCAGCTCCGTTCGTCCCCGGTACGTATGGCCTTAGCTCCGAAAAAGTCGCAGAGCTATCGCTGCTGCGTATAACGTGCTCTGACCCGTGGTTAGGCTCGTCTCAACCCCCCAAGGGAATCTGCTCAAGCTTTCTGAGAAGTTCCTGGATCCTTTGCTTGACTTCCTCGTCGCGGGCTCTCAGCCGCTGGAGCTCCTGTTCGTGCTGAGCTGCATTTCCTTGCTCCTGACGCAAGGTCTCGATGATCCTCTCGTCCTCCTCCAGCTTCGCCAGCAGTTCCGCATTCTGCATTCGGAGTTCACGATTCTCCAGCTTCAATCTGTTCACGAGCTCGATCAACCTTGCGATCTTCTCCTCCAGTGCATCAATTGGCTGCTGTTCCATAGCTTTTCCCCTCACCGGGGTCTGAGAACAACGCCCAATTCTCGGTCGAGCTCTTCCAAGATCCGCGCCACCTGCTGCCGGACCTCTTCTTCGGTTAGCGTTCTCTCATCGGCCTGGAACACAAGCGAAAAAGCTAAACTCTTCTTGCCCTGGGGAACCTGATGGCCCCGGTAGACATCGAAAAGAGAAACCTGCCGGAGATACGGACCTCCGTGTTTTCGAATCACGGATTCCACAGCCCCCACCGTGAGGGACTCGTCCGCCAGGAGCGCCAGATCCTGCTGGACAGGTGGGAATCGCGGGACGGGAACGTACGTACGCACCGACTTCGCTAACCCGCGAATCAGCTCCCAGTCAAGTTCAAAAGCGTACACGTCCTGCTCGCATTCGAACACCTCCAGGACCGACCGAGCGACGCGTCCCGCAAAGCCCACCAGGGTGCCCGCGGCAGACAGAGCGAAGCCCCCATTGTCGAGCCATGGCTGGTCGGAGCTTTGGAACTCGATCTGTTCGTAACCTGTGATGGCCCGCAGAAGCTCTTCCACGGCTCCTTTAAGGTCGTAGAAGTCTACCAGCCGCTCCGGCGTTCGCCACGTCTTTTGGACAAAGACTCCACACATGGTCCCGGCAAGGGCTACTCTCTCCCAGTAAGCTCCCTGTGGGTCGCGACCGAACACCTTGCCCCATTCAAACAGCAGTACTCTCCTCTGCCTGTGGTTCAGGTTCCGCACCGTTGAGGCGAGGAGTCCCGGCAGCAGGCTGGGACGTAGCCATGCAAACTCTTCACCGAGAGGATTGACCACCCGCGCCAGATGATCGGAAGTGCGAACAAAACATCTCGCCTCTCGTTGGGAAATGAGAGAGAGGTTAACCGCCTCGTAGAAACCGAATCCCTCCAGGAGATCACGAGCTTTCCCAAGCAGCCGGTCCCTGCCCTGCCCAGCAATCGCCTGATCCACGCTCGAGATGACGTCTGCGCCGATCTTCTCGTAGCCGTGGTGTCTTGCGACCTCCTCGATGAGGTCAATCTCTCGGGTAAGGTCGGGGCGGAACGTCGGCACGGTCGCGAGGTAATGGGTGCCTTGCTGCCGCAGTTCCAGGCCCAATCGTTGGAGTATCTCTACCATCTCGGCGGAGGGGATGTTCGTTCCTAAGACCTCGTTCACCCTCGATGGTCTCAGAGGTACCTGCGACGGTTGTATCGGATGGGGATAAACGTCGACCCATCCTCGCGCCAGCTTCCCCCCTGCCATCTGCAACATCAACTCGCACGCCCGGTTCGCCGCGGCAGCAACTCCCTGGGGATCTACGCCCCTCTCAAAGCGAAAGGACGACTCTGTTGATATCCCGAGCCGGCGTCGCGTGCGGCGGATTCCCTCGGGCGCGAAATAGGCGCTCTCCAGAAGGATCCGGCGCGTTGTGGCAGTCACCTCGCTATTCTCTCCCCCCATGACCCCGGCGATGGCCACCGGTTTGGCCGCGTCGCAGATAAGGAGGGTGTCGGAGAAAAGCCGGTGCAACTTCCCATCAAGCGTGACAAACTCTTGCCCATCCTGGGCGAACTGGACGACGATCGTGCCCCCTTCCAGAAGATCGTAGTCAAAAGCGTGAAGAGGCTGGCCGTATTCGAGCATTACGTAGTTGGTGACGTCCACCACGTTGTTGATGGAGCGCATCCCCACTAGCTCCAGGCGGCGGGCAAGCCAGAAGGGTGAAGGGCCAATCTGCACGTCCCATAGGTAGCGGGCCGTGTATCGTGGGCAGGCCTCCGTTGCCCGCACTTCCACACGAATCCACTTTGAGACGTCTTCGGCTTGTTCCCGCGGTCTTGGATCTGGCACCCGTAGGGGGATCCGGAACGACGCGCTTAGCTCCCGTGCAATGCCGATCGTACCGAGACAGTCCGGGCGATTCGGGGTGACGTTGATCTCGAATACCCAATCGTCGCCCACAAGATCCGCTACATCCTGTCCGGGCCGAAACGATTGGTCTTCCTCCAGCAGCCAAATCCCCTCGCCGCGGCTGGTGAGGCCGAGCTCGAGTTCTGAACACAACATCCCCTGCGAGAGCACGCTGCCAAATTGGCGGGTCGTGACCATGGTTCCGTCGGCGAGGACAGCGCCTGGAGGAGCCACAGCGGCCCACGCGCCCCTGCGGACATTGGGGGCACCACAGACCACGGTCAGTGCTCCGTGCGGTTCCCCTGCGTCCACCTCAACCACGTGGAGATGGTCGGAACCTTCCAGAGGTTGGACCGATAGGATACGCGAAACCACCACCCCCTGAAAGCGAGGGGACACTTTCTCCAGTGATTCCACCTCGAGGCCGAGCATGGTAAGCCGCTCGGCCACTTCTTGCGGAGTAGCCTGGAGATCTACATACTCGCGGAGCCAGTTGTACGTTGTCTTCACGGCTGCTCAGAATTGGCTCAGGAAACGCAGGTCATTCTCATAGAACAATCGGATATCGCCGATCTGGAACTTGAGCATGGCGATCCGTTCGACGCCCATGCCAAAGGCATAACCTGTGTACTCTTCCGGGTCGTAGTCCACAAAGCCGAAGACCGCCGGATCAACCATTCCCGCCCCCGAGATCTCCAACCAGCCGGTGTACTTGCAGACTCTGCATCCCTCCCCTTTGCACATGATGCAGGAGAAGTCGTACTCAGCGCTCGGCTCCGTGAACGGGAAGAAACTGGGCCGGAAGCGAATACGCACTTCCTTGCCGAAAAGCTTCTGGGCAAACGTGAGGATCACGCCCTTCAGGTGAGCGAAGGTCACTCCCTTGTCGACGCAGAGTCCCTCGATCTGATGGAACATGGGCGAGTGGGTTGCGTCGGGCGTGTCCTTGCGAAAGCAGCGCCCGGGGGCGATCATTCGCACGGGAGGACGCTGCTTTTCCATCGCCCGGATCTGGACTGGCGAGGTGTGTGTCCGAAGGAGATAGGGCGATTCGAGGTAGAATGTGTCCTGCAGGTCCCGCGAGGGGTGATCGGGCGGAATATTCAGGGCCTCAAAGTTGTAGTAGTCGGTTTCGATCTCCGGCCCTGTCTCCACCGAAAAGCCCAGGGACGTGAAGATGTCCACGATCTCGTCCAGGACTTGGAGGAGAGGGTGCTTTCTCCCCCTCTGAAAAAGGGTTCCGGGCAGGGACGGATCGAAAATCGTCTCGCGCCGCGCCTGGAATTCGATCTCCCGGCGCTTCTTCTCCAGCTCCCCGCTGACGAGCGCGCGCAACTCATTAATGGCCTTGCCCACTGCCGGACGGTCACCGGGCTCCAACCCAGCCAACTGTGAGAAGAACCTCGAGACCAGCCCCTTGCGGCCCAGATAGCGAATACGCAGCGCCTCGAGGTCATTTCGGGAAGCGACCCTCCCAATCTCCGCCTGGAACTGCTCGCGGGCCGATTCTACCTCTGCAAGGAGTTTGCTCTCTGGTTTCGTCATCGCCAAGCGTCAGGCAGTCGTCGGACTCGAAGCGACCGATTCGACCAGCTTCCGGAACCCTTCAGCGTCGTTCACGGCCATCTCGGCCAGCTGTTTGCGATTGAGCTGGACGTTGCGGTCCTTCAGGAGATGAATTAACGTAGCGTACGTGAGTCCGTACTGCCTCGCAGCCGCATTGATGCGCACAATCCACAATCTTCGGAAGTCGCGCTTTCGCTGGCGACGATCGCGGTAACTGTAGCGAAGAGCTCTCTCGACCGCCTCCTTCGCGGTTTTGTAAAGCCGACTTTTCCCGCCCCAATAACCCTTAGCTTGCCGAACGATCTTGCGTCGCCGGCGATGGCCAGGCACTTTTCCGGTTGCTCTCGGCATAGCGGATTCCCTTCGTTATTCCTACCAAGGCATGCCCTGCCAACAAACCGATCAAGCGAGGATGAGCTTCCTGACCTTCCTCTCTTCCGTCGGGTGGACCAAGGTGGCACGACGGAGGCTACGTTTCCGCTTGCTCGTTTTCTTTGAAAGAAGGTGGCTCTTTCCCGCCTTGTAACGACGGATCCTGCCGCCCCCCGTCAGTTTGAATCGCTTCTTCGCGGAACGGTTCGACTTCATCTTGGGCATTCGCAGCTCCTCAGTTTTCTCCTTATTTCGGAACCAGAAAAGCTACCAGGTCCTGCCCTTCCATGGCCGGACCCTTTTCCACCTTAGCGATGTCGGAAAGAAGCTCGACCACCTTCCCCATTACCTGGTGGCCGAAATCCATCCGCGTGACTTCGCGGCCCCGGAAGCGGACGGTTACCTTCACGCGGTTGCCTGCTTCCAGAAACTCGCGCGCTTGCCGGCACTTGGTCTGGATGTCGTGAAGCTCAGTGCGCGGGCTCAGGCGGATTTCCTTGACGACGATCGTATGTTGCTTCTTTCGGCTCGACCTCTCTTTTTTACTGAGCTCGTACCGGTACTTCCCGTAGTCCATGATGCGACATACGGGGGGAGTTGCGTTCGGCGCAACTTCCACCAGGTCGAGCCCCAGATCTTCGGCAATACGCAGCGCTTTAAGCCTTTCGACTATCCCGAGTTGCTTCCCCTCCGGATCGATCAGACGAACCACGGGAGCACGGATCTGTTCGTTCACGCGAAGCTCTTTCTCCTTGTCGATGGCCTCCACCCTCCATCCGTTTGGTTCCCAAACCGGCTGCTCCCCAACCTGACGCGGCTACGCTGCCCTTCGCTCGTCGATCTCTCGCTGCACGCGCTCGAGAAAAGCTTCGAACTTCATGGAACCGATGTCTCCGCGTCCTCTCTGGCGCACGGAGACAAGTCCTTCCTGGTCTTCCTTCTTGCCGATGATCAGCATATACGGGATTTTCTGCGTCTCCGCGTCCCGTATCTTGTAATTGATCCTTTCCGGCCGATCATCGAGCCAGACGCGCAGCCCCCGTTCCTTACAAACCGACGTAACCTTCCGTGCTCCCTCAAGCTGCGCGTCGGTGATCGGGATTACCACCACCTGGACAGGCGCCAACCAGAGCGGGAATGCCCCGGCGTAATGTTCGATGAGGACGCCCAAGAACCGCTCCAGTGAACCCAGAAGGGCTCGATGGATCATGATGGGCCTGTGCAGCTGCCCATCCTGCCCCATATAGCTTAGATCGAAACGCTCGGGCTCATTGAAATCCACCTGGATCGTCGAGCACTGCCACGGTCGATCAAGAACGTCCCGAATCTTGATGTCGATCTTGGGACCGTAGAACACGCCTTCCCCTGGGTCAATGCTGTACTCCAGGCCTCGTTTCTCGAGGGCATTTCGCAGAGCTGCGGTGGCCAGCTCCCAGTTCTCGATCGTACCTACATACCGTTGCGGACGCGTGGAGAGGAAAATCTGGTAATTGGCGAACCCGAACGTCGATAGCATTTCGAGTGTGAAGTTCAGCACACCCAGAACTTCGTCCTCAAGTTGGTCCGGCCGGCAGAAGATGTGCGCATCGTCCTGTGTGAATCCTCGCACCCGCAGCAATCCGTGCAGCACCCCGGACCGTTCGTAACGATAGACGGTGCCAAGCTCCGCCCATCGGATAGGAAGATCCCGATAGCTTCTCGTCCGGCTCTTGTAGATCCTGAGGTGGAACGGACAGTTCATTGGCTTGATCTGATACGGGACCTCCTCGATTTCGGAGGGGGGAAACATGTTCTCCCGGAAAAAGTCCAGATGACCGCTGCGCTCCCACAGTTGAAGCCGAGCAACATGAGGGGTATAAACCAGTTCGTAACCGGCCTTCAGGTGGCGCTCTTTCCAATACGACTCGATGATATGCCGGACAATGGCCCCCTTCGGATGCCACAGTACCAGGCCAGGTCCTACTTCCTCGTCGATGCTGTACAGGTCCAGTTCTCGCCCCAGACGCCGGTGGTCGCGGCGTTTGGCCTCCTCGAGTCGGAGGAGAAACTGGTCCAGTTGCGACTTCTCGGGGAACGAGATGCCGTAGATCCTCTGCAGCATGGGCCGCTTCTCGTCCCCCCGCCAGTAGGCGCCGGAGGTGGACAGCAGCTTGAAGAATCGAATGCGGCCCGTCGAGGGCAGATGAGGACCCGCGCACAGGTCAATGAAGCCATCTTCCTGATAAATGCTGGGCTCCTCCTCCAGCGCCTCCAGAAGCTCTAATTTGTAAGGTTCTCCCCGCTCCCGGAAGATTCGGATGGCTTCTTCCCGCGTTACCACCTGGCGGATAAAGGGGTGATCGGCGGCGATGATTTCGGCCATCCTTTTCTCGATGGCTTCCAGATCGGCCGGTGTGAAAGGCCTTGGGACATCCACGTCGTAATAGAAGCCCTGCTCGATCGGCGGGCCGATCCCGAACTTCGCTTCAGGGAAAAGATCCTTGATCGCGTGAGCCATCACGTGGGCCGTGCTGTGCCAATAGACGTGGAGGCCATCGGGTTCGTCCACGTAGACGAACTCCAGCCGGCCATCGCCGTGAAGCTCCCGCGTCAGGTCAACCAGGGATCCGTTGAAGCGTGCCGCCACCACGCGGTCCTGGTGTTCCAGCCCTACGTCGGCCAGGACGTCAATGGGGCGCACCCCTTCATCGTACTCCCGGAGCTGTTCGGGACTGCTATTGAATTGGAGCCGTATGGTCAAGTCTTCTACTCGCTTTGGGAAATGTCCTCCCCTAATACCGCAAAACGACCTTGGACATCCCGCCGCCAAGGTCGTTTCGCTCGTCGGTGGGCGGTACTGGACTCGAACCAGTGACCTCTTGCATGTCAAGCAAGCACTCTAACCACCTGAGCTAACCGCCCACTTTCAAAACCTGTCGAATGTAATACCAACCTCCCCAAAAATCAAGGGAATTTTGCCCTCCCGCGGGTCTAGCAGTTCTCGGAGAAGTGGAACCACCCAGCAGCTGTCCTCGCCACGTCCTCTCATGCACTCCCTGTATCACTCTGGAGCAGCCTGTGGCCGACCCGTGGTCCTAGTCTGCCTATCCCCGCACAACCTCTGACCCCCAAGCGGGCACGTCCCTTGCAGCACCGCGTACCGAACATCGACGCGGAGGATACGGGCAATGCACTCGGTGGAGTTCACGGAGCTCATCATCACGTGCGAGGCATGCGGGAACGTCTACAGGTACCCCATCCACTCGCAAGAGGAAAGTCGGGCGATCTTTGAGCACTTCCGGTGCGACAACAACTGCGGACGCAACTTGTACAGCTTCATTACACTGGGCAAACTCCGCTTTCCCTCATCCTCGTCAGGTTCGGAAGATGGGAAGGTGGGTCATCCCCCAGAACACGACAGCCCGTGAAGGTCACGGGCTGTCATGGTGGAGCTGAGCGGATTCGAACCGCCGACCTCTTGCATGCCATGCAAGCGCTCTCCCAGCTGAGCTACAGCCCCAGGACACCCAATATTACGATCCCCGACGTTCAAATGCAATCTCTTTTTGATGCTAGAGGCGCCTCATTAGGCTAAGCAGCTTCAGCTTCCAGACCATCCAGATCGCCTCCCGGACGATCCGCTTAGACATCTTTGAACTACCCGCCTCTCTATCCACGAAGATGATGGGCACCTCGCACAGACGGAAGCCCTTCTTCCAGGCACGGTATTTCATCTCGATCTGGAATGCGTACCCGTCCGATTGGATTCGGTCGAGGTCCAAAGCGGCCAGGACTTCACGCCTGTATGCCTTAAACCCACTGGTACAGTCTTTCACGGGGAGGCCAGTGACCATCCTCACGTACCAGTTACCGCCGAGGCTCAGCAACAACCGCCGGAGAGGCCAATTAACGACGTTCACGCCAGTAATATACCGCGAGCCTATGGCCACATCGCTCCCCTCTAAAGCCGAGAGCAAGCGGGGAAGGTCATCGGGATTATGGGAAAGGTCGGCGTCCATTTCGACCACGATTTCATAGTCGCGTGCCAGGGCAAACTTGAACCCTGCGACGTAGGCCGACCCCAGCCCCCTTTTCCCCTCTCGCATAATCAGAAACAGGTTATCCCGGTAAACCTCTTGTAGCTGACGGACAAGCTGAGCCGTTCCATCCGGCGATCCGTCGTCGACAACCAGGACATCCAAACCGGAAATCGGCTGGGCGAAGACCCGAGGCAGAAGGCGACTGATGTTCTGGGCCTCATTGTAGGTGGGAATGATCGTGAGAACCTTCCGGCCCGCGTCCTTAGCAGCCGATGCGTGATCCGGCACGTGTTCCATTCGCGTCGGTCCTCCGTCTTGTGCCGAGGGGGTCGTAGCCAAGGTGCTCTCGCATCAGGGTTAAGCCATCGCGGATGCCGCGCATCTCAATCGAGAACCGCTTGCGTGCTTTGTCCCACCGAAGCCCGCTTTGGAGAGGACGCGGAGCAAGTTGCCCCAGCTCGGATGTACAAATCGCGCCGATGGCCTCAGCCGAGAAGCCAAAGACCTCCGCCACCGCTTGCGCAAAGGTACGCCGGTCCACGAAATCAGGACCGCCAAGGTGATAGACACCCCGCGCTTCGGCCGCCACGAGTGTCCAGATGGCAACCGCCAGGTCGTCTGCGAGGGTGGGGTTGCCGACCTGGTCGCTGACGACCTGAAAGGGCGCCCCGCTCCCCAGCTTGTCCAGCACCCAGTGCACGAAATTCGGTCGCACACCGGGGACATGGCCATAGAGTACGTTGGTGCGGACGATAAGGAATTCGACCCCATCGTCTTGCAGGACTCGTTCGCTGGCGAGCTTGGAGCGGCCGTAAACTCCGAGCGGAGCGGGCTCATCCTCTTCCCCGTACGGCCCCGAGCTCCCGTCGAAAACGTAGTCCGTAGAGAGCTGCAGTAGACGCGCTCCGATCCCTTTTGCCGCCGCGGCAAGAAACCCCACAGCCTCCACGTTGACCCGCCAGCAGGCTTCACGGTCCCGCTCGCAGGCGTCCACGTTCGTGAAGGCTGCGGTGTTGATGATCCAGTCGACGTTCCCGCTTTCTACGAGACGGCGCGTAGCCTCGCGGTCAGTGATGTCCAGACATTGGTAGGCATCGGGACGATAGAACCCTGTTCCCGGCCCGTGAAGATCCACGCCGATCGTGTAGGCCCAATTCGGCTGGTACTGTAGCAGCTTTTGTCCAAGAAGCCCCTGACACCCGGTGATCAGAACAACCATGATGAGCCTGTGCGTACTGAGGATTGTGTGCCCTCCCCCGTCGGGTCGGGGAGTGGGGAAATCGGTTCTGGGACTTCCCCAACGAAGCCTCCCTCAGGTTCCCTGAACCTGCTGAGTTGAGCCAGCTCCTCGGAACCGCGGAGGGTACACTTGAAGCCAGCCACCCGATTGGCGAAGCGTGCAGCCTCCCGTGGTCCAGTTCCCCTGAGGAAGCTCGCCAGGAACGCTACCGCAAACGTGTCGCCGCAGCCTGTGGGATCAACCACCGGAACCCGCAGCGGAGGCAGGTGTTCGAGCGCCACGACCTCGTCCTCCTGGCGCTGAGCTAGAATGGATCCCTTTTCCCCAAGGGTAATGTTCACCACGCGGACCCGGGAGTCAGGGCTGAAGACCGAACCCAACAGGAATTTCTTTAACGCTTCAACGTGGTTGGCTACGTTCGGCATCCGGGCTAGGCACGCCGCTTCCCTTTCGTTCATCTGCAGAAGATCGGCGGTTCGGGCATACCTCTTCCAGTATTTCGGGTAGCGGTAATATCGGGAACCATCGGAACCGATTCCGAGCGTGAGGGAGTGGATGTCCAGATAGACGCTGGCGCGGGAAGAATTGGCCAAAGTTTGGAGTGCACAGAGTCGTACATCCTTTCCGGTAATGAAGTTGACGAGGCATACGTTGGCCTCCAGGGCGGGCTCGAGATCCTCTGGCCCGAGCGGAGGCATAGGAGGTGTGGTGTACTCCACCCGTTCCACAGGCGACGTATAAACCAGCGTCACCTGCGTGTTTTCCCGCTTGGACCATCGGATTCCGTCGAGACAAAGGTTCGGGAACTTGGCGAAAGCCGATAGGACGGCCGGGTAGATATCCGCGCCGACCCGGCAGATCGGAATCAGTTCCCAGTCCGAAGGGAAAAGATGGGCGGCCGCGATGACTGTGTAATAGATTCCCCCCAGCGACC
Source organism: candidate division KSB1 bacterium (assembly GCA_034506315.1). Lineage (GTDB taxonomy): Bacteria > Zhuqueibacterota > Zhuqueibacteria > Oleimicrobiales > Geothermoviventaceae > Zestofontihabitans. The sequence continues at coordinate 47,457 of JAPDPT010000021.1, forward strand.
TGGTTTCCGTGGCGTCGACGTGAAGAATCCGGTCAGAGACTATGGTTCCGAGGATAGCGACCTTCATATGTTCCCTAATTCCGGCCCAGTAGGGTAGCCCAGTTTAGAAAGGTCCCGGATCAGTGGTAGGGGTAAAAGACATAGAACAACAGGGACATTCCACCCAGAACCCACATGCCGGGCTTGACCTCCCTTGCCCGCCCGCTAATGCCCTTGAGCAAGGGATACAGAACGAAGCCGCTGGTCATCCCAACACCAATGTTGTACGTGAAGCTCATAAGGACCACCGTCGCGAAGCAGGGAACGTATTCCGTGAAGTCATCGGTCCGGAGCTGGGAGGCCGATTGGAGCATTAGCAGGCCCACGACAATCAAAGCCGGTCCGTAGGCAAACGCGGGGATGGACGTAAAGAAGGGAGCGAAGAATAGGCATAAGAGGAAGAGGATGGCCACAACTACGGCGGTCAATCCGCTACGCCCCCCCTCCTCTATGCCTGCGGCGCTCTCCACATAGGTGCCGGTAGTTGTTGTCCCCAGGAGGGCACCCGCCACCGTAGCCAGGGCATCGGCCAGCATAGGCTTCTCGATCTCAGGAAGGTTGCCGTGTTCATCGAGAAATCCTGCCCGTGCCGACACCCCTATTAGAGTGCCCAACGTATCTACAAAGTCCATCACGAAGACGGTCAGAATCACGCTGAAGAACCCCCACTGAAGCGCTCCCAGGACGTCCAACTTCAAGAACACGGGGCCCAGTGCCGGCGGTAAGCTCACGAACTCCTCGGGCGGCTTGGAGACGCCCACGGCGTAG
>JAPDPT010000022.1 GCA_034506315.1 candidate division KSB1 bacterium
GGTGGTAATGGTGGGCGGTCAGGTAGAACTGCTCAGTGTATTCGCGGACCATGCGGTGCGTATTGAAGTACCCTGCCAGACTCTTGATGGAGGCTTTCATCATGCGGATCCAGCCTCGGGGGAGACCGATCTTGTCCCGTTCGTAGAAGAGCGGCACGATCTCATTTTCCAGGAGCTCGTACAGAAGCTGGCTTTCCACGTAGTCCTGCACCGCCGGATCGGCGTACACTTCGCCGGAACCGATCGCCCACCCCACCTCGGGGCGGTACGCCTCATCCCACCAGCCATCCAGAATGCTGACATTGATGGCTCCATTGGCTGCAGCTTTCATCCCGCTTGTGCCGCTTGCCTCCAGGGGGCGGCGGGGGTTATTCAGCCAGACGTCTACGCCCTGGACCATGTAGCGAGCCACCGCCAGGTCGTAGTCCTCCAGGAACACGATATGGCGGCGGAGCGCAGGGTCGCGCGCGAAATGGACGATCTTCCGGATCAGCTCCTTGCCTTCCGTATCCTGGGGGTGGGCCTTGCCGGCGAAGATGATTTGCACAGGGCGGTCGGGGTTGGTCAGGATACGCCGCAGCCGCTCCGGGTCCTTGAGGATCAGATCTGCGCGCTTGTAGGCGGCAAAGCGGCGGGCAAAGCCGATGGTCAGGGCGTGCGGATCCAGGACTTCCTCTGCCGCCTGGATGCTCTGCAGGCTGGCCCCTTGCCGGCGGTAGAACTCACGCAGCCTCTTGCGCGCGAAGGCGATCAGGCGCTCCTTCCGGATCTCGTGCACCCGCCACAACTCGCCGTCGGGGATGAGGTCCACCCGCTCCCAAACTTTCTGGTCCGCCGGCTCCTCGACAAACTTGGGGCCGAGGTAGCGGTCGTATAGCTCGGCCATGTCGTGGCTGATCCACGTCCGCGTGTGAATGCCGTTGGTAATGTGGCGAATGGGAATCTCGGGCTCGGGCAGGCCCGGCCACAACTTCCGCCACATATTGCGAGAGACAGCTCCGTGGAGCCGACTCACCCCGTTGCAGAAGGCGGACAGCTTCAAGGCCAGGACGGTCAAACAGAAGGTGGGGGACACGCCCGGTTCCTCCTGCCCCAGCGCCAGAAGCTCTGGCCACGAAATCCCCAGCTCTTTGGCCATAGGCTCAAGGTACTTGCGCACCAGATTGGGGTCGAAGTGCTCGTTGCCCGCCGGAACAGGAGTATGGGTGGTGAACACGTTGGTGGCCCACACCAGCTCGCGCGCCTGATCAAACGTGAGGTGGAACTGTTGCATCAGACTCCGGATCCTCTCGAGGGCGAGTAAGGCAGAGTGCCCCTCGTTCATATGGTAGACCGTTGGCCGCAGCCCCAGGGTCTCGAGGGCGCGCACACCGCCGATTCCCAGGACAATCTCCTGGCGGATCCGCATGTCGCGGTCCCCCCCGTAAAGTTGCCCCGTGATCCCGCGGTGCTGCGGCGGATTCTCCGGCAGGTTCGTGTCGAGGAGGTACAGGGGGGTTCTGCCGACCTGAACTCTCCAGATCTGCGCCCAGACAGGCTCCCCCGCCAGATCCACGCTGACCTTAAGGGGCTGACCATCCTTGTCCTTCTCCAGGGTGACGGGCATCCGGTACCAGTCGTTGTCCGGGTAATACTCCTGCTGCCAGCCATCCAGGTTGAGCCGCTGCTGGAAGTACCCCTTCTGGTAGAGAAGCCCTACGCCGACCAGCGGCACACCGAGGTCGCTTGCCGATTTCAGATGGTCGCCGGACAAGATACCCAGGCCGCCGGAATAGATGGGCAACCCCTCGTCCAGACCGTATTCCATCGAAAAGTATGCGACGAGGAAATCCTCCTCGTGCGCGTAGCTCTCCTGAAACCAGGTGGTGCGCGCCAGGTACTTGCTGAACTCCTCGTAGACCCGCTCCAGTTCGGCCACAAAGCTGTCGTCTTCGGCAGCGGCCGCAAGAACCTCCGGGCGCACCATCCCCAACATGGCTACAGGGTTATGGTAGGCCTTCTCCCACGTCTCCGGGTCGAGGCGCAGGAACAGGCGGACGGCCTCCCAGTTCCACGAGAACCACAGATTGCGGGCCAGAAACTCCAGCGGTCGCAAAAGCTCTGGTAGACGCGGGAAAACGTGAAGCTCGTGCACCTTCATCCCGTATCGCTCCCCAGGCTGTCCAGGCAACGCTCACTTCCTTACGCCAGGCAAACGAAACGGCGGGATCAAGGGTTCCCGCCTCCAAAGATCGTGCAGCGCCGAGAGTCCGTGCGGGTACTCTCAGCGGCCAAATAGCCGGCGGATCTTCCCTCGCAGTTTGCTCTGCGATGGGACCCGCTCCCCTTCCAGTTTTTGCCGCAGCTCCTGAATCACAGCCTCGTCAAACAGGTCGCTGCCGTCCTCGGTGAGGTCCGACTCCGCTTGCAGACGCTCGCCCAACTGCCGGAGGGCTTGCCGACCTTCTTCCCCCTCCGCCAGAAATGAGCGCAGCGTTTGGGCAACTTGCTGAATCAGGGACCTAGATGCCTCTGCCAGGGGGCTTCCGACCCGGACGCTGGTGCGGAGATACTGGATTGTGTCCGAGCAGAAATGGGCCACCAAAGGATCCTGGATGCCCTCCGCGGCTTCCCTCAGGCTCTCCAGAGCCACCAAGGCATTGTCCAGCTCAGCCATAGTCGGGACCCGGGCCGTGGCCGCCAGGTGTTCCAATGCGGAGACCGTCTCGCGCACGGACTCGGCCAGGATGTCTGAGAACAGATAGTTGAGATCTTCCTCAACGGCGGCCTGCTCGGAGGAGGGTGCTTGGCAGGAGGCCGGCGGCTCAATATCCACCAGTTCCTCCCCCTCGTCCTCTGCCATCCATTCGAGGAGCGCCCTGGCCTCACGGATATCGAATGGGGACTCTTCGGCCGCCCATATGTCTTCGTCGGCGGCACACTCCTCGCCCACCTCTCCAGCCTCCAGCTTGGGAAACTCGCCCACTCCTTTGTGGACTTCAACGGCGTCCGCGCCGGCCTCCCCTTCTTCCGGCTCGGCTCCGGTCCGCTCTGCGACCGCCCCTGCTTCCGCACCGAATGTTGCAGCCGGTTCTTCCACGTCCCTTTCCGGAGCGCGCGACGTGGCCAGTCCCGCGGTGCTGTCCACAAGGATGCGCTCGTTGAGCTCCCCGGAGAACTCCAGGATTTTCTGGATAGCCTCCAGTGCCAGTGCGATCCTGGTCTTCAGACGCTCCGGGAGCTCAGGTTGCGTACGGGCGTCCACAGCGCCCAGGGCGGCGGCCACGTTGTGGGCGATCGTCTCGATCCCTTCGTACCCGTGGACGGTCGCAAGATCCTCGATCGCCAGCGCTGCTTTCTTCATGCTCGCCAGCCGTTCAGAAAACGGCTTTCCCCCGTCGACCATGTTCCGGACGATCTCGCCCAGATTGGCAAAGACCTCCCTGATGAAGTGCACCTTGAGCTCTTGATCCGGGTCTTTCGAGGCCAGCTCGATCAAGCGCCGAACCTGTTCGGGGTCCACAAACGGGATGTCGAAAGAGGCCAACGGTTCCCTTCCGCCCTTGTACGCCATACTCTTTCACCTCGCCTGCTGAGCGGAGAGATCAGCCGATCTGCTACCCGGCGGGGTGCGACCGCGGGTTGCGAGGCGGAGCTGTCTCTCGCTCGTTCCTGGCCACCTTTCTGAACCGACCTGGCTTCGTCACCACCGCGCCGTGTAAGCGACAGCTCAGCCGCCCTGTGGAGAGGGCCGGTCGAAGAGCTGCTTAATGTAACGGACGGCGTCCTCCTCATTGCTGAAATCCGGTGGGGACGGCAGCTCCTCCCTCTTTTCCCTGGGGCTTCCGTCCTTGGCCGGATCCGCTTGCGCTCCGGCCTGTTGAACCATTTCTAAGAGGCTCTCCATCTTGCGCGCGAGGATCCTCACCTGGCGCATAGCCCCCCTTTCTCCAGCCACGGCAGCCGTCACTGCCTCCGGAAGGTCCTGGAACAAACGCACAAGCCCGCGTGAGAAGGCATAGCGACCCTGAAGGGCGGCATCCAGCGCCTCGGCCGTGAGGGCGAACAAGCGCGCAATTTCCGCCTGCTCAAAAAGCTCCGCGGTGTTCTTGAGGTTCAGGCATACAGTCCGGAGGCTGCGGAGCACGGAGGCTTCGTTGACGCCGATGTCCAGTTTGGCCGCCATCTGCCGGAGAAGCTCAACGTCCGCGCGACATTCGTCGGCAAAGATTTCGTCAAATACCCGAACCGCTTTGTGCTCTTGGTCTTCCTCGGGTTCCTCCTCCGGCAGCTCCTCATCAAGGAGGGGCTCCCGCATATCGAAATTGGCCAAAGCGGTGATTTCCACCTCCTTGAGCGCCTGCTCGACCTCCTCTGGGGATCTTCCTTGGTGGCGCAGGCCGGTGGCGATCACCATCACGCGGAGGGTTTCGCCGAGGGACTCATCCACCCGTGCGCCCCAGATGATGTGCGCGTTGGGGTCAAGCCGGTCGGCCACGGCGCGCATGACCTGCTTGGCCTCCTTGAGGGTCATGTCCGGCCCCCCGGTCACATTGACCAGGGCGCTGGTAGCTCCCGTAATGTCCACATCCAGCAGGGGATTGCGCAGGGCTCGCTCCACGGCTTCCGCGGCGCGGTTTGGCCCGCTCCCCTCGCCCAGGCCGATCATGGCCGTGCCTCCCTGGCGCATGACCGTCCGGATGTCGGCAAAGTCCAAATTGACCAGTCCCTTTTGCGTGACGAGCTCGGTGATCCCCCGCACAGCGTTCATGAGGATCTCGTCGGCTACCCGGAAGGCGGCGTTCAGAGGCAAGTCGGGCACGATATCCAGCAGTCGGTCATTTTGGATCACGATCACGGTGTCGGCATTCTTCTTGAGCTTTTCCAGGCCGCGACGGGCGTTTTCCCACCGCACCACGCCTTCTTCCGTGAAGGGCAGGGTGACCACGGCAATGGTGAGCGCGTTGCAGGAGCGGGCAACGTCGGCGATAATCGGTGCGGAACCGGTGCCGGTCCCTCCCCCAAGGCCGCAGGTGACGAAGACCATGTCGCTTCCTTCGAGGGCGCGGCGCAGCTCTTCGACGGACTCCCGCGCCGCCTCTTCCCCGATGCGGGGATCGCTTCCGGCTCCCAGTCCCCCTGTGAGCTTGCGACCGATGAGAATCTTGTGGTCAGCGCGGGCGGCCAGGAGATCCTGGGCATCGGTGTTCACCGCGATGGTCTCAAGCCCGCGCACCCCAACTTCGCTCAGTCGCGACAGGGTGTTGTTCCCTGCCCCGCCCGTGCCGATCACACGGATACGCGTCTGACACTGACTCAGGATGCGCTGTAGCTCGTTGTCCTGCACCTCCCGGGCATCGGCATTAGCGGATGCCGACACACGGCCCCCAGGCCTCGACGACCCCGCCTGAAGCGCCTCCTGCACGATCCTATCCATTCCTTGCCTCCGGGATCCTGCTGCTTTGCCGACCGCCCGGCAGCAGCCTGCCCTTCAATCTTCCCTCCCGTCGCTTCCGCGCAGACGGAAAGCAGACCGCATCCCCGTCTCTGGCCCCCTCGTTTCGCCGGGGTTCATCCCAGCTTCCGTTTCACCTCGGTGAGCGGGACGAACTGCGGGCCACTGCGCCAACTCCGAGACCACCGCGTGAAGCTCGCCATCCAGGGTTTGTGTCGGTCCGGCGGCGAGGATCCGCCGGGCTGTCTCAGCGGCGCGAATAAAGAAATCGTCGACAGGCCTCTTCTGGTGCAGGGCCCGATCTGCGGCGGAGGCCAGGGTTGAGGCCAGCGGCCACAAACGCTCATCGCGGAGCTTCTGCAAGAGAGCCTTCAAGGATCGCGCTGCCAATCCAATGTCTTCAAGGGCTGAAGCAGCTCCTCGATCGGCGCGCAGTACAGCCAGTGCTCCTTCCAGGACGCCGAGGTAGAGGGAGGCGTCCCCTTGAAAATCCCCGTAGGGCGCCGGGACGGGAGGCTTGCTGGCCTCTTCGGACCAGTGGGGGGCTTTGCTAACCGTGGGTTGCCAGGCGGTAGCCTCCGGCTCGTTCTCCGGCTCGGGCCCTCGCCGGACTTTCCAGGAGTGGGAGCGCACCTCCTGGATCAGGGCGCGGAGCTCTTCGTCGTCCTCTCCCGGCAATTTGAAGGGGGGCTCCCCTTCCCGATCCCCCTTTGCCCACTGCCCGATTACGTCGGTGTCGAGCTCTCCGGTGGCTTCCGTCTCCGGGGGTGCGTCCTCCTCTCCACTCTCGAGCTCGAGGAAATCTTCGATGCCCACGAAGCCGGTGAAGTCCACCTCCAGTTCGTCGTGTGGGGTGGCCTCCTCTTGCCCGATGGCCCCTCCTTGCCAAGAGGGAAGAGGTGCGGAAGGTTCCTCCTGCGTCGGCCGTCCTGACCCTGCCGGTTCTCCCAACGGACGATCCTCCCCGGGGAAGACAGGGGCGGCCGGCTCGGGGGGGATCCTTTCCGGGGGTACTTGGCCGTTCAGGGCGTCCTGGAGCTCGCTGGCCAGCAGACGCAGCTCCCCGTTTCGCTGATTCGCGGCCGGCAGGTGAATGACCACCTCCTGAACCCGTTCAGCCAGCTCCAGGGCGTAGCTTCTCGGCACCTGCCCCAGGCTGGCCCTGCGCAGCAACTCCGCCGCCTTGAAGCAGAGAACCTCAATTTCTTCGTCGCCGTGGATCATCGCCGCCTCGCGCACCGCAGCGAACGCAGCCCGAAGGCCTTCCAACCGACGCGACAGCGCCCGTCGGCCTCCTTTGCGAAGCGCAGCGAACTGCTCCTCCACGATCCGGTGAAAGTGAGCCTCCAGAAAATCCGTCTCCTCAAAGTGCTTTCCCCCCTCCGCCAGGACGAGGTCAGGATGGGTTTCCGGGGGCTGCTCTTCCCGAATACCGAGGTATTCGCTCAGAATGTTCTTCCCCTGCGGGGTTCGGAGCGCGGAGAGCAAAGCGCGCAGGAAATGGGTCGCCAGTCCCTCGATGGCTGCCTTCAGCTCGTCGGCAGCCATGGCTCTGGACTTGAAAAGCTGGATATGGCGATCCAGCACGTTGGTGTAGTCCCGAAACTCTGGAATTGCGGCCAGACCTTCCAGTTCGAGGCGGGGATCCTCCGCTCCCTGCAAGCGCTCCAGCAGAGCAGCCACCAGTGCGTACTGTTCCTCGCTCCCCGGGCTGTCGAGGGGCAGCTCCTCCCGCAGGCGTTCACTCAGACAGAGGAAGAAGTAGCTGCGCGCATTGAAGAAGCGACGTATGAGCTCTTTCTCGAACTCCACTGCCGTTTCCCGCCTTGTGACATTTTCCTGTAGGGTCGCCATGCCCGGTTGCCAAGGGTTACATCAGGTTCGCCTCGCTCTCGAAACGCTTGAGGAGCTCGAGCACCGAAGGGATGTAGTTGCGGGTCTCCTCCCGAAGTACCCGGTAGTCGCGATTACAGGCCAGCCACAGGATGGCGCGCCTTTCCCCGGAATTGTAGGCGGCCAGGCCCCCCTCGATTCCGTAGAGCTCGATCAGTGTGGAGAGGTAGCGACAACCCAAGCGGATGCTGGTGAGGGGATCGAAAAGTACTTCCTCGGGATAGGTCCAGGGAACGCCCTCCATGTACGCCAGGAGTAGACCGGTGCTCGGCATGATCTGCATCAGCCCGAGGGCTCCGGCCGGGGAAACGGCCTCGGGTCTCCACAAGCTCTCCTGGGTTATGGTCGCGCAGATCAGATCAACGCTGAGGTTGTCGTACTTCATGCTCATTTCGTAGATCGTGGCGGCGATCTTTTGTTTGGTCGCCTGGGGCAGGGATGGATTGTAGCGATCGATGATCCCCACGACACGGCGAATGGCGCGCTGCCGGGCGCTGTCGGCACTCACGAAAGCGCGAAACGCGGCCACGGAACTGTGCAGTTCGGCAATCCGGCTGTCCGGATACGCAGAAGCTCGCCGTCCACGATAGGAGAAGCTGAAGCCGAGCACGGGCGTGATGACGGTCAATGCCAATAGCAGAGCGATGCGGATCCGATCCTCCCTCCTGGACCTGTGGGCATCCTGCCTCCTCATGGATATCCTCCCCAGCTTTGGCTGCCAGCTTAAGCCTGCCTGATCCTCAGGCTACCTTGCTCTCCACTTCCGCCGCTTCCGATGTCTCGGCCACCTCGCTGAACTGTCCTGTAGAACCGTACAGCAGTTCTTTGGCAAGCCGGGTGTAGGCGGCCACTCCCTTGGCGGTCCGGTCGAAGAGAAGGGCCGGCTTGCCGTAATAAGGGACCTCGGCCAAGCGCACGTTCCGGGGGATCACCGTGTCGAGGACGAGGTCCTGGAGCGTGTAGCGCACCTTTTCCATCACCCGCCGGGCGAGGTTGCTGCGGAGGTCGACCATGGTAAGGAGAAAGCCACGGTAACGAAGGCTCGGATTATGCTGGGCCTTCACCGAACGAATCACCTTGATGAAGCGGCCGAGGGCTTTCAGGGCGTAATACTCGCACTGGACCGGAACGAGGACCGAATCGGCGGCAATGAGGGCATTGAAGGTCAGGTTGCCGAGGTTCGGCGGGCAATCGATCAGGATGAAGTCGTATTCGTTGCGCACAGGCTGTAGGGCCTGGCGCAGCTTGGATTCCGCCGCCGCTCCCATCAGGTTTCTCTTTTCCTCCTCGTCCGACCACACGTTGGAGGGTACAATGTCCAGGCCCTCGATCTCCGTCTTGTGGATCGCCTGGCGGATGGGTAGGTCTTGCGTGAAAACCTCGAGGATTCCTGCGTGGATGTCGTAGCGCCCCATCCCGAAGCTGGTGGCAATGCTTCCCTGGGGATCGACATCCACGATCAGGACGCGCTTTCCCAGCTCCGCCAGACTGGCCGCAAGATTCACCACGGTCGTCGTCTTCCCGACGCCTCCCTTCTGGCTGGCAACCGCAATGACCTCACCCATAGGTCTACTCCGCTTCTGTCGCGTTCTCCCAAATCCCTCCGTACAGGCAGGTGCTACGGTTCACTCCCTCCTAACCAGCGAGCGGGATACGATTTCGGCCTCGTGATTACGAACCTGCACCTGCGGGCTCACGATTGGCCTCCTCGCAGAGCACGCCCGCGTCGCCTTGCAACCCACATGCCACCGGACAGAAGGCAACCGCTCAAGCTTTTCATCGGCCTCCAGCACAGGTACTTTACTCCCGGAAGGGGAAACGACAGGAATAAGCCCCCGCGCGAGCCGTGCAGGGAGTCTGCAAGCCGTCCAGTGTGCCGTCCCGCGTGGGAGAAGTCGGGGGAGTGCCCAACGCGCCTGACCGTGCGGTTTTCTCGGGAAGGAAACAACTCGCCCTGGTCAAGATCTGACCAGCTGACGGGAAAAATTGACTCGGTGGGTGAAAGCCCCTGGATGGAGCGGTACGGATCTTTCTTGACGCACGGGCGGGATTTACTTATATTCGCGCCAACCTCAGAAGAAAACCGGCGTGGCTGCTTGAAAATCCGAAATCTAAGGGGAGCAGGGAGCTCGAGCCTGTCCTGTACCGCGGGCCCCAAAGTACGCCGGGATGACCCTTGCGCGCGGGGTCTTGGCAGGCAGCGGCGCGGCATTCGCCCACCCCTGTACCCGCAAACGGGCTAGCCCGATGGGCCTCGGTCTCGTCGACACGGTAACGGTGATCCTCTACCTGGTGGGGATGCTCCTGCTGGGCGGTTTCTTCCGCAGGTACGTGCACAGCTCCAGGGATTACTTCCTCGCCGGCCGCGCTCTCCCCTTCTGGGCGATCGGGATGTCCCTTGTCGTCACGGACATCGGTGCCGTGGACTTCGTCGGCGTGGCCGGACAGGCCTATCGGTTCGGCATCGCCGTGGCCAACTTCGACTGGTTGGGGACGATCCCCGGAATGCTCATCGCCGCCTTTGTCTTCGTCCCCTACTACTGGCGTGCCGGTGTGTACACGATTCCCGAGTTCCTGGAGCGCCGGTACAACGTAACGGTGCGTACCGTCGAGGCGGGAATTTGGGTGCTCTTCATCGCCTTCGACCTGGGCATTCTGTTCTGGGCCTCTGCCCTTCTCCTGAATACCCTGATGGGTTGGCCCATCGCATTTTCGATCCTGATTACCGCCTTCGTGGTCGGCGTCTACACCATCTCCGGCGGCCTGTCGGCCGTGGTGATGACCGACGTCGTGCAGCTGGTGATCATGTACGTGGGCGGCTTTGCGGTGATCGCTCTGGGGCTACACGAGGTGGGTGGCTGGACCGGACTGGTAGAGAAAATCCACAGCTTGGGAGCCGCCTACGATCGCCACTTCCAGATGTTTCTGCCCGCCGACGCCAATACCCCCTATCCGTGGACCGGCATCCTCTTCGGCCTCACGTTCGTGCTCGCCAATGCCTACTGGATTGGCAACCAGACGATCGTACAGCGGGCGCTCGGGGCCCAGGATGAATGGCACGCCAAAGCCGGCATGGTCCTCGGCTCGCTCTTGAAGCTGTTCATCCCGGTCCTGGTGGTCACCCCGGGCCTCATTGCTTTAGCCCTTTTCCCCGAAATCGGCGACGGAGACAAGGCCTTCCCCGTGCTCATTCACAGACTCCTTCCTCCGGGCCTGACGGGCCTGGTCTTCGCCGGATTCCTGGCCGCTTTGATGAGCAGCGTCGATTCGGCTCTGAATGCAGCGGCCACGTTGTTCACCAAGGACGTTTACCAACGCTTCCTCGTCCGCAAGGCGGACGACCGGCACTACCTGCGCGTGGGACGGCTCACCACCCTGGCGCTTCTTGTCATTGGGGTCGCGTCGGCGCCGCTAAGCCAGCGCTTCCCGGGAATGTACGTGTACGTCCAGACTCTCCTGTCCTTTATCCAAGGACCAACCCTGGCCATCCTGCTCCTGGGGATGTTCTGGAAGCGCGCCACCTCTGCCGGAGGAACCGCAGGACTGCTGGTCGGCATCGCGACTTCAGGGCTCCTGTTCTGGTTCCGCTCCCGGCTCTTCACGATCTCGGACCCGTTCCTGTACATTTCGTGGTGGTCGTTCCTCGCTTCGGCGATCGTGACCACGGCCGTGAGCTTGTTCACCGAAGGGCTCCCCCAGGAGAGGCTCCGCGGACTGGTCTTCCACCTCATCGAGGAGGACGAGGAGGCGCAGGCTGTACTCCGCCGGAGAGTAACGGGCGCGTAGGCATGCTCAATTTCGACTGGTCGGCCGCTGTACCGCTGGGCTGGGTCAAGATTATCGTCATGGCCCTCTTCGCACTGGTCGTGGTGTGGGTGTGGTCTCTACCCTCCAGCTACCTGTACCGGGGTGCTCCGGATCGGAGGGCCTGGCGTAACCTCAAGCTGTGGGCCACCTTCGTAGTGGCCTTCCAGGCATTCCTGTACTGGGTATTCGGGTGATCCCAGGACGGTCGACACGCGGATCCGCACCCATCGGCGCCACGGGCGCCATCGGCCTGTTTCTGGCTGTATTCGGTGTTTGGCTCCTGGTAGCGGTCGCGTTCACGACCACCCCTGTGGGCCGATGGACGAATCTGGCTGCAGCCCTGCTCATTGGGGGGAGCGGTGCAGTAGCTCTGGCCATCGACCGAAGGGCGAGGAGGGCACAGTCAATGGACCACTCTTCGGGTCAAACGAACGACAACGAGCTGGGGAAGGGTCCACGAACAGACCGAGCACGCAGGCGTTGAACTCTACGGATGTCCACATGGGAGTTAGGCGATGGAAGAGCGGAACCCTGGCGCGTGGTTGAAGGAGCGAGCTGTCGCGTGGTTGGAGAAGGGCCTTGTAGGTCCTCGGCACGTGCGAAGAATTCTGGCCGCTGAAGGTCTGGGCGAACTTCCCTCCCTGCCGCGCCGTTTTGGCGCTCGGGCGACGGCGATGGGGGCTGTGGGGCTTGTCCTGCTGGCGGCGGGTCTCTGGCACAGCTACTCCTCGGGGCGCTCCGTCGTGGCCTGGCAGCCGCGTCTGATCATCTCCCTGCTTGTGATGGCCGCTTCCTACGGCAGCTTCCTCGGCGGCCGGCTTCGCCGGGCGGGAGCCGTCGCGTCCGAGGTGACCCTGGCGGTAGGACTTCTCGCCTTTGGGCTCGCCACGGCAGCCGTGGCCGAGGGCGCAGGGCTGGTCGCAGGGAGCAGATGGGCCTTTCTTCTGACTGGCCTTCTGGGGCTAGCACTCAGCTGGCTGAGTCACTCGGGACTCATCCTCCTTCTCTCTACCCTTTCCCTTGGCGCGTGGATGGTTCACCTCGGCGTGTACCAGCAGAGCCTCAACCTCTGGTTCCCAGTGATTCTGCTGGGGGGTGTGCTGCCTCTCAGTCTTTGGCTTCGCTTCTGGCCTAATCTGCCGGTTATCGCCGTCGCCCTGCCGATGTGGCTTGGGCTTGCAACCAAACCTCACTTCTCGGCTGTAGAGCTTTTCCTCCCCTTCACCCTCGTCCTCTGGGGAGGGCTGTGGGCCTTGGCCGGGGAGGTGATTCAGAATCGCTCCGAAGCGCTCGGTAACACGGCGAAGTGGACGGGCCTGTTCTTCCTTCTCGGATCCCTCGGTACCTTGAGCCTGCACGCTTTAGGCGTGAGCCAGGCTCAGACGGTTCTCGCCAACCCGGGCTGGAGGACAAGGGACGCCGTTCTCCTGCTGGTGACCAATGCTCTCGTGTCGGTCTTGATCCTAGGGTTTTTGGTGCTCGGATTGCGCCGCCGGGCCTTGCGGCTCTGGACGGCGCTGACTGTCGCGGTGGCGACCGCTGCGACGTGGTTCTACTTCGCTTTTCCGGAGACCATTCCGCGAGAGCTCGCTGGTTCCCTCCTGCCCACCTATTTTCTGCACACGCCCTTTGCCTTTGGGCTCATCACCTTGCTCGCCCTGATTGCGGGCTTGTGGCTGGGCTATCGGTCCGGGGATGGATTCCTGTTCTACCTCTCGCTGGTAGGCCTGGTGGTCTTCGCTGGGGTCCGTTATTTTGACCCGATCTGGGCAAAGCTACCCAGGTCGTTTTTCCTGTACCTGAACGGAATCGTGCTGTGCCTCCTGTGGTGCGCAACGCTTCGGAAGCCCAACCAAGAAGGGGAGAAGTCGGAATGAAGATACGTTCGGGTCTGGCTGCAGTGATTGGAGCTCAGGCGGTCGCCTTGCTTGCCGTTTGGATTTTTGGCGCGGGCCGAAGTTCAAAGCAGGTCGTGGAGCTTCCGCTGGCCGCCAGCACAATGCACTCGATCCTGGAAGCCAATCGGCTTCACCTGCCCCTGGCCTGGTCTCGACTCCATTCCTTCGAGATCCGGGTCGACGAGCGCGTCCTGCGCAAGGGAACCCAGGCCTATCTCTGGCTGAGAAGGGAAAAGGATGGGTGGGTCCCCGCAGTTCTTAGCCCCGAGCGGCCGGCGGGTAGCGAGCCTGCCCTACTGGCGACTGTACAAGGTTTCGAGCCGGTGCAGCGCTTCGAGGTTTCGTACGCAAAGGGGTCCGAATCGTTCAGGGGAACGTACACAGGTCCGTTTCGCGGAAAGGGGGAGCCAGGAGAATCCGTTCTCGTAAGCGCGGATGGGGAGCGCATCCTTTTCCTGTCGGAAGCCGCGGAATTCGAGAATAAGGTCTACGGTACCGTCACGGCCGTGCGCAAGAGTCCGGCCAGCCGCTACACCTACGAGCTTGAGGTCCGATTCCCGGCGGACGGGAGGGAAATCACCGGCAAGTACACGTGGAATTTTTACGATCCCGAGACCCTGCCGCAGCTCGGACAGGTAGTCAGCCTGTCCTATGTCTCGTCGGACGGAGGCTACCAGATTACGTATGTGGACCTCAACCCCTGTTGGCCGGGCCAGATTGTCCGTACGGAGAAGGGGTGGAGCCTGCAGCTGGACTTTGGCCTGGAGGACTTCCTGCCCGCGGAAGAGACCCTGTCCCAGCTCCAGAGCGTGGCCAATACGGAGGGAGAAATCCCGCTCCTCTTGCGGGCTGAGGTGGGTCGGAGCGGCCATCTGCGGCCGCTGGCGTTGGTGGCGGGCTCTCGGGAAATTCCATTGGCCCGCTGAATCGTAATCGAGGCGAGGAACTTAGAGCGTCAATCGGGTTGGGGAAGCGGGAAGGTAGGACCCTGTAGCGAGGATTGGGAGCTACCTTGGAGGTCACACAGGGAGGAAGATCGGTGGCAGGCAGCGGCGAGCTCGCGCGGGTCGATGCCTCCTTTCGGGCCATGGGCACGTGCTTCGAGCTTGTCCTCTACCATGAGGACGAACGACTGCTGCGCGCCCTGATCAACGACATTCAGGAGGAAGTGGCTCGACTCGAGGCGAAGCTCAGTCGCTTTCGGCCCACATCTGAGGTGTCGCGCCTCAACCGCCTCGCTGGAAAACAGGCCGTTCAGGTCGACTTCGAGATGGCCGAGATTCTCTCGCTCGCCTTGGAGTACTACGCGAAGACCGAGGGGGCTTTCGACATCACCGTCGCCCCCTTGGTCCGGGAGTGGGGATTCTACGACCGGCGACCCCACCTGGCCGACGCCGTGAAGCTTCGGGAAATGCTGGAGAGAGTGGGCTCGGAGAAGATCGAACTGGATCAGGCCACCCGAAAGGTCCGGTTTCTCCACCCGGAGCTGGAGATTGATCTCGGCGCTTTGGGCAAAGGCTACGCCCTGCGGGAAGTGGTGGCCCTGGTTCGCCGACTCGGCGTGAAGCAGGGCCTTCTCTCCTTCGGAGGGAGTAGCATTTACGGCCTGGGCGATCGACCAGGCCACTCCGGCTGGACCTTCGGGTTCCGTTACGACGAGGACCCCGCTACGCCGCCCGGCACCGTGACGTTGCGGGACATGGCCTTTTCCATGTCCGGCTCCACGGTTCGGCGCTTCCGTAAAGACGGACGCACCTACGGTCACGTCCTCGATCCCCGCTCCGGCTCTCCCGTGGAGGAAGTGAAGGCCGTTGCGGTCGTGCACCGTGACCCCGCGATCGCGGAGATCCTGTCCACCGCGTGTATGGTCCGTGGAGTGAACGGGAGCGAAGCCCTGCTGCGCGCGGAAAAGGCGCAGGCGATCTTTGCCCTTCAGAGCCCCGAAGGCCCCGTCCTTCGGGAGGTCAACTTCTTGGAGGTGAAAGAGGAATGGAGAGATCAGCATACTCCCGTCGAGATTTCCTGAAACGGGCTGGGCTCGCTACGGTGGGCGTTGCCGCCGTGCTGGGAACCAGCGAGCGTGCCCGCGGCAAGACCGCCGCGAACGACGTGGTCACCATCGGCATCATCGGCACGGGCAGCCGAGGCTCACACCTTCTTCAGATCATCAATACGATCCCTGGGCTTCGAGTGGCAGCGGTGTGCGACGTTTACCCGCCGCACCTGGAGCGGGGATTGAAACTGGCCGGCGGCAAGGTACCCGCGTACAAGGACTACCGCCAGATGCTGGAGCAGAAGGATCTGGACAGTGTGTTGATCGCGACGCCGCTCCGTTTCCACGCCCGCATGTGCATCGACGCCATGCAGGCCGGCAAAGACGTCTTCTGCGAGAAAACGATGACCTACAGCATTGAGGAGGCGCGGGAGGTGGTCCAGTGGGTGAGACGGACCAACCGCGTGTTCCAGGTGGGCCAACAGCGACGCTACAGCCCCGTCTATCACCAGGCCATGCGCCTCATCCGGGAAGGGGCCATTGGTGAGGTGGTGTTCATTCGCGCCCAGTGGCATCGCAACGCCGACTGGCGCCGCGCCGTCCCCGATCCCTCCCTCGAGAAGCACCTCAATTGGCGCCTGTACCGGGAGTTCTCCGGAGGGCTGATGACCGAGCTCGGCACCCATCAGATCGACGTGGCCAACTGGGCCCTGGGCGACATCCACCCCGAAAGCTGCGTGGGCATGGGAGGCATCGACTACTGGCGCGACGGTCGGGAGGTATACGACAACGTTAGTGTGATCTACAAGTACCCGAACGGCGTTAAGCTGGTCTACACGAGCATTACGCGAAACAAGTTCTACGGAGCCTCGGAGCAGATCATGGGGAGCGAGGGAACGATCGAACTCACCACCAGCCGGGCCAAGGTATATCGGGAAAATCCGGCCCGCCGATCGGAATTCAAGGAATTTGTCTGGAGCCTGGAGCGGGAGCTCTTCCAGACGGTGGCCATCGGCACGGCCACCTTCTTGCCGGAGGATCCCAATGCCGACCGGGGCACGTGGATCGAGCCGGAGATGCCCCACTCCGAGGAGTATTTGCAGCTGGAAAGCTTCGCCGAGTGCGTGCGCACGCGCAAGAAGCCCTTTGCCGACGTCATGGTCGGCTATAACGCAGGAGTAGCTGCCCTGATCGGAAACCAGGCCATGGACACCGGCGAGGTGGTCCTCTGGCCTGATCACGAGGACATCGCCTGACGAGTAGCCAGGATCGAAACACCCCTTTACCTGACGGAGGGAGAACATGCAAGGGAATGTCTCGCGGAGGGAATTCCTGGTGTCTGGCGTCGCGGTCGCGGGGGCCTTTGCCCTTCCCTCTCTGCCTCTGGGAAGCGCAAAGGCAGCATCCGAAACGGAATCAGGCCTCAAACCGATGATGAAGCTCGGATGCTGTGCCTACTCCTACCGCAAGTACCTGACCAGCGGCCAAATGAAGCTGGAAGATTTCCTCGAAGAAGCGGCGCGACTGGGCCTGGACGGCGTCCAGCTCACGACCTATTACTATGAGTCGACCGAGCCGGCCTATCTGCATCGCCTGAAGTTTCGGGCCTACAGGCTCGGGCTGGACATTCCCGACATCGCCACGCGCACGAACTTCTGCCAAAAGGACCTCGAGGTCCGGATCCGGCAGGCTGAGGAAATGAAGAAGTGGATCGACGCGGCCGTAGAGCTCGGAGCCAATGGCGTGCGCGTGTTCGGAGGGGAGATCCCCAAGGGGGCCAGCCCGGACGAGGCGGTGGAATGGACGGTCGACGGAATCCGTCGCGCCCTCGAATATGCCGAGAAACGAGGAGTGATTCTGGCCCTCGAAAATCACGGCGGAGTGACAGAGACGGCGGATCTGGTCCTCAAGATCCGGAGCAAGATCGACTCGCCGAACTTTGCCCTCCTCCTGGACACCGCCAATTTCCGCCGGAACACCTACGAGGAGATCAAGAGGGTAGCCCCCTACGCGGTGACCACGCACGTAAAGACAGAGGTCTTCGCCCCCGAGGGCGGCAAGCGCCCCGTGGACACCGAGCAGATCATCCGCACTTTGGCCGAAGTGGGCTACCGAGGCTACCTCCACATTGAATACGAGGCGGAAGAGGAACCGCGTACAGCAATCCCCCGCTTTGTGGCAGAGCTGAGGGCGACGGTTAACAAGGTGCTGGGATCGTAGGAATGGGTCTGTTCTCTCGGCGCGCGTTCCTGAGGGATTGCCTTCTGACGAGCGGAGCGGTGTGGCTGGGGGCGTCGAAGCTCCTGGCCGCACCGCTGGAGCGCTTCCGCCTCGGGATCCTCACCGACGAGGTCAGCCAGGATCCTGAGCGGGCCATGGCCCTCATGCGCGATTTGCGCCTCAATTGGGTCGAGCTGCGGACTGTCTGGGGCAAACACGTCATCTTCCTCGATTCCCAGGAAAGGCGGGAGCTGCGGGAGCTCTTGGCCCGCTACGGCCTTTTCGTCTCCAATATTGCTGCGCCCACCTACAAGACGGCTTTCCCCGGCACGACCCCCATCGCCAAAGAGGAGGGGGAAGAGTATGAGCCCCGCGTGGACCCGGAGGAGGTCCTCTGGCGGGCGATCGACACCGCACGCTATTTCAACGTGCCTTTCTTCCGGGCCTTCACGTTCTGGCGGGTCGCCGATTCCGAACGCCCGAAAGTCATGCCCGAGATCCTCGAGGTCTTCCGCCGTGCGGTGAAAATAGCCGAGAGGAACGGCACGACGCTCCTCGTAGAGAACGAGTATACGACCAACGTGGCGACGGGCGCTGAGGCCGCCGCCTTCATCCGGGAGTTCGATTCTCCGTTCCTTGGTCTCCTCTGGGATCCCGGCAATGCCGTGTTCGCCGGGGAGAAAAGCTTTCGCGAAGGCTACGAGAAAATCCCCAAGGATAGAATTCACCACATTCACCTGAAGGACGCTCTGGTCGACCCGACGACGGGGCGCCGCCGATGGGCGGTGGTGGGCCAGGGACAGGTGGACTTCGTCGGGCAGTTCGCCGCCCTGGTGAGAGACCGATATCGCGGAACGCTCTCCCTCGAGACGCACCTCGAGCAGCCTAACCGGGAGCAAGCAAGCCTCAATTCCATGCTCGGAGTCCTGGACTGTATCCGGAAGGCCTAAGGATCCCTCAGAGCCAGTCCACCTCGCCGGAGCCCCTTCCGGACCTCCCGTCAGCGGATCAGGCAGAGCTTGCGAGAGAACACCCTCCCCCCTGCTTCCACGGAAAGGACGTAAAGGCCGCTCGGCGCAGCTGAACCTGCCTCGTCAAAGCCATTCCACCGAACCACATGGGTCCCCTCAGCCAGCGTTCCCTCGTAGAGGGTGCGCACAAGGCGTCCTTCCAGGCTATAGATCCTGACCCGAACCGCCGACGCGCCCGGCAGGAAAAGCTCCGCTTGCACCTCCGAGTTGAAGGGATTGGGACGCGGCAGGCTCAGCCTGAAGTCGACGGTTTTGGGCCCCCGGTAAAGGCGTTGGGCGACACGCTCGGGCCTCCACCCGCGCAAGGGCATGGCAATGCGAGGAGCCACAGCAGCACTGGCTACAAGCGTATCCGCAAAGTCGGTGAAGAACGGCAGGACGTAACACCTGTTTTCCCCCTCCGCAAGGTCGAGGGGGACCAGGCGGACGCCCAGGCGGTGCCCGATGGAGAACACGTGTGCGTAGGCCTGGCCGCGGAAAACGACCACAGTATCCCTCGAGCCGCCGCGCAAGGCTAAGTTCCCGCGCTGTAAGAAACGCCAGTGGCCCGCTGGGTCGACGTCGTAGAACTGAACGTGAAGTTGCATCTTCGGTCCCCCCCACCGGATGGAGAACCGGCACTCGGGGGACCCCGCCCATTCGACCGCCTCCGGGAACGGATCGCTCACGAAGTCCAGTCGGCTGCACTCGAAGTGGGAAAGGATCCCAGGACCGAACCCCTCGGCCATCGCTCGTTCCGGCGAGTAGGACGGATCCAGCAGGGTCTGGCGGAGAATGAAGATCCCGGAGGAAAACCTCGGATCCACAGACAGCCTTCCGCCAGGCGAAAGGTAGAAATGGACCCACTGGGTATCCTCCGGAGGCCAGGACGAGGCGTAACGCAGTTGCCACGACTCGTCCACGTGGTAAACCACCCTCTCGGTGACGAGAAGAGGCTGGTCTTTCAAATAGTGGTCAAGCCATCCCAGCGCCAGAACGTAGAGAGCGGAGGTCGCCTCGTCCGCCACAGGCGCCCCGTGATATCCCGTGCCGAGGTGGACGCACTTGGGACCGGCCAGCAGCTCGAACTGCCGCAGTCCCTCGTTGACCGAGAAGAGCCAATCCCGATAGGCCAGAGAAAGGAAAACCGGTGTCTTGACCCTTTGGAGAAGGCTATCGGGGCTGGGCATCAGGGCACGAAGGCTATCGACCTGGTCCGTAAGGACCCATCGACGTACCTTGCTCCAGGTCTCGTCGTACCGGACGCGGTCGCTGGACACCACGTCCAGGGTCGCCGTCTCAATACAGCCATTTGAAGACAGGTCCCCTGTGAAGCCGGCGACGACCACCACCGTCCGCACGCCCAGCCCGTACAACGCAGCCCACCAGGCGTGTTGCCCACCCTGGGAGCCCCCCACCACCGCAAGGCGACGGGGATTTACGTCCGCGCGGGCACCAAGCCAGCCAAGGAGGCTCTTGAGATCCCTTCTCTCCCGCTCTCCGGTAAACGTTCGCAGCCCCCACGACTCGCCCTGCCCGCGTACACTATAGGCCAATGCCAGGTAGCCTTTGAGCGCAAGGATCTGGGCGATCTCAAACATGTCTCTCTTGCTGCCCCCCAGGCCGTGGACAAGGACCACACCGGGAAAACCCGAATCGGGTGGGGACCAGGCGGGACGGAAGTACGTCGCGTCAAGCTTCACACCATCGTCCGTCCAGAACGACGTATCTTTGCGCACGACCTGGCCCAGCGCCGGAACGCTGGCCAAAAGCAAGGCCCAACCCACCCTTGCCAGAAACCTTCGTGGCATGCTCACCCTCCCGCATGGGACAAGACGACCCCGTTGCCGCTGCCACCGGAAGCCTCGGACCAAGATACGACCGGAGGATCACAAGAGCAAATTACCGAGGGAAGACTTGGTTTTGCCCCGCGGTTTCCGTAAAGTCAGACCCTGAGCGGCTCCTACCGCCTGTGGGTGTGCCAAGAGTCAATCGCGTGTCCGGGCCAAGGGACAAGCCCCCTCCCCGGGGAAAACCGTTGCGACAGTCAGGCCTGATCGCCCAAAGACATGGCCGTGGCAAGCGGGTGAGGGAATGACTACACTGCGTTTCCCACCGGAAGTACCGAGATGGTCGGCCGCGAGGGAAGGCGACCGGCTCGGCGAACCCGAGGCGAGGCGACCTCGGCCGACCGGGCCCGAGCGCCGCGACGTCGCCCCGCGTCAAGAGTTCCGGACCAAAGGGCGCGCCTGTACGGGCGCCCCCTGGGCATCGGTCCTCGTGGCCATGATCGCCGCGATCGGGGTGCCGACGCCTTCGACTCGCGCACAGCTCCTGACAAGGGCAGAGGCAAGTGCCTTTCGGGAGACGTCGCGCCTGGCCGATGTGGAGGCCTTGGTCCAAGAGCTGCAGCGGAGGAGCGCGCAGATCCTCGTCCAGAACATCGCCATGAGTGCGGAGGGTCGACCCGTGTGGATGTTGATTCTGGGGGACCCGCCGCCTGCCACTCCAACTCAGGCGCGCTCCTCGGGCAAGCCCGTTGTCTTCGTCGAGGCCAACATCCACGCCGGCGAGGTGGAAGGCAAGGAAGCCCTCCAGATGCTGGCGCGCGACATCCTGCTCGGCGACCTCGGCCATCTCCTCAAGCAGCAGACATTGCTCCTCGTGCCTGTGCTCAACCCGGACGGCAACGAGAAGATAAGCCCTTTGAACCGCCGGGACCAGGCAGGGCCCGAGGGCGGCGTCGGTGTCCGCAACAACGGGCAAAACCTGGACCTGAATCGGGACTTCGTCAAGCTGGAAAGCCCGGAGATTCGTGCCGTCGTGAGGATTCTCACGGACTGGGATCCGGTGCTCTTCGTCGACATCCACACCACCAACGGCTCCCCGCATCGCCATGTGGTGACCTACGACGTGCCGCACAACCCCAATGGTGACTCCCTCATCGCCGAGTACCTGAGGAATCGCCTGGTTCCCTGGCTCGGAAGGGAAATGGACAGGCGCTATCGAAGTCCCATCATCCCGTACGGCAACTTCCGGGTACCTGGTCGTCCAGACAGCGGTTGGGTCACCTACGAAGCGCTCCCAAGGTACGGCACGAACTACGTTGGGCTCCGCAACCGTTTTTCGCTTCTGATCGAGAACTACGCTTACGCCCCGTTTGAAGAGCGCGTGCGCGGCTGTTACCGGCTGCTGGTATGTCTGCTGGAGTACACGAGCGTTCACGGCAAGGAGATGCAGCGAATCGCGGAGGAAGCCGATCGCCGAGCGACGGTCACCTCGGGACGGCGGTCACTGGGGATCGAGTTCCGCGTTTTGCCATATCCCCAACCGCTTCGCTTGCTCTCGTACGGCTTCGTGGCCGACACGGCAGCGGACGGCAGGGTCCGCTGGCGCCCAACGCAGGATCCCCAGGAGTATCGGGTGCCTTACTTCGGCCATTTCCAGAGCGTGCGCTCGGTCCCCGTCCCGCAGTACTACGCCTTCTCCGAAGCCGTCCCGGAAGCGGTCGATGTTCTGCTGCGACACGGGATCACCCTGCTGATACTGCAAGATACCTTGCGGACCACGGCGGAGCGCTTCTTGCCCGACCGGATCGAACCCGCCGGTCACTTGTTCCAGGGCCACTGGCTCGTGCACGCCGTTGGGCACTACGACTCGACGGAGGTTTGCTTGCCACCTGGGACCATTCTGGTGCCGGTAGCGCAGCCTCTGGGTATCCTCGCAGCCTGGCTCCTCGAGCCGGAGAGCCCGGATGGCCTCCTTGTGTGGAACTTCTTCGACCGGGCTATGAGCCCGAGCGAATGGAACCCGAAGCTGGCTCCTTACCCGGTCCTGAAGATCCATTCCGAAATCCGTTCTGCGACTTCGCTCTACCGAGGTAAAGACAGGGGATGGAGCGGAATAGGCCCCGCTCGCCATGCCTTCCGCCGGAAGCGAAAGCCTCACTCCGAGGCCGGGGTCCGACGACCTTGTCTCTGGGCCGCCCAGCCTGAGATTTGCGAGGCGCGATGGTCCCGCAGCCCCCTTGCCCCGGACCGGCTTCGCAAGCGAATGCTCCTTTGAACCCCCGACGCGACCTCCCCACCTCGCTCGACCGAGGGGGCGACAGGCTCCTGCGAAGTCCATGCGGGAGGAACGGAGACACCGGCCTTAACAATCCACACGTCCAGTAGCCGATTGTTACGGCGCGATTTCGATCTTGACAGAGCCACGGGAAATAGCTATAATCGGACTGCCTGAGGAATAAAGGGCGGGTCCAGAGAGTTTTGAGGTTGTGCTGGCCGATGGCCGCTGGACAGCGAAAGGAGGTGAGAACGGGTAAGCAGTAGGCAGCGGAGAGAAGGCCTGTCCCGACAGGGTGGCTGTTGGGAAGGCAAGTGGAAGGGGGATGGCATCGGAGACGTAAGCGAGGGGGAGGGATTCTGTGTTCTGTCAGGCCGCAGGTCGGTCAATCAGCATGGAGAAAGTGAAGATGAGACACAGAATCGCAGCGATCACAGTTGTCGCCGCTCTGCTGATGGGAGGCCTGGCATGGGCCTCCGCCAGATCCGCTGGGAATGCCAGTCAGCTACAGACTGCCAAGAAGGCACGCCTTCCCGAAAGCACCATCCATTTCGAGTCAGCGGCAACGCAGGGACTTATCCTCTGGTCAGACGACTTTGAGGGAACTCAGCCGAATTGGGTGACGGATGCCAGCTGGAACCTGGTGAGCACGCCGAGCGGCCAGGGGCGGGTTTTCCAGCCTCAAACCGCATGGGAACTGACCGAGGCAAACGCGCACAGCCCGACGCACAGCTGGCACGCCAAGGTGAACCTGAATGAGGAACTGGATTTCGTGATCTCCCCCGTGATCCAGCTGCCAACCCAGGTCGATGTCGGTGGCGTGGCAAGCCCGCTGAAAGGCTTGAAGCTCGGTTACTTCTACGATGTTGACGCCCCTGCAGACACCTTCTACTTTGCCCACCTGGTGGGGAAAGTGGAGACCTGGTGGCACTTCACCGGCGACAACCCCGGGTCCGGCACCAGCTCGTGGTTCATGCAGCCGCAAGACATCCCCCACTGGAGACAGTGGCTCATCACCCCGGAGATTGACCTGACCAACGCGGTGGCTCCGGTGACCCTCTCGTTCAAGCACCGCTACGACTCGGAACCTGAATTTGACTACTACTCCGTGGACGTCTCTACGGACAACTTCCGCAGCTACACCTGCTTGGCCTGGTGGGACGGGAGCAACCCACAGCCCGCCTGGACGGATGTAACCCTGGATCTTTCGCCATGGGCGGGACAGGTGATCAAGATCCGCTTCTCCAGCAAGGGAGACTACGGCACCGCCCAAGGCTATTGGGGTCTGGATGACATCGTGGTACAGGACGTGTCCACCACCTTCTTTACGGACGACGGTGGTGAGACTGGTTCCTCAGCGATGGTTGCCGACGGCTTCGTCCCCGGAAACCGTTTCTCCCTAATGAACGCGACGGGCGTGGCCCACCCGGAACCTACGTGGACCGAAATGGCCGCAATCAATGTGCCGAACTTCGGGACCCTCATTAAGCCAGGCGATAAGATCCGCATCGCCTTCCAGCTGATCGCCGATGGCTCGGGCACTACAGAGCGAGGGCTTTTCATCGATGATGTCACCTTGTACGGCATTGGCAGGCTGTCCTACGACGTGCAGGCTCTTGGAGTCAAGGGCCTGGAAATGGCTGTCGTTGGAAAGCCCCTCGCCCCCGTCGTAGTGGTGTCTAACGCGGGGTTGCAACCCATCACGGGCACTCTGCGCTGGACCGGTGACATTTACGAACAGATTGGCGACTCGCTGGTCAAGGTGTGGCCGAATATGTTCGGCACGCTGAACGTCACGGCGTTCCAGGCCGATTCGGTTGTGGGCATCCCCGTCGCTCCTGCGCGAATCTGGCAGGTACCGAAACCGGGTAACTATGTGTTCAAGGCCAAAGTGAGCGCCCCCAGCGACGGCGACCTGACCAACAACGAGGTGGAAGCCTCCTTCGAAGTGCTCGGCCCACCGCTGCAGGAGGTCGTTTGGCGCTGCGACTTTGAGCCGCGGGGTGGCGAGAAGCGCCTCGAAGACTTCGGCTTCCGCGTCGTCAATGGTGGAGGCAATAGCCTTACCGGATCCAATGTCAACACCTGGGAATACGCTGGATTCATCTTCGGCGAGGGATCAGCTCTGATCTCCTACGCGTGGGGCCATCTTGATCCCGGACCCGATCAGGCAGCTCCCTACGACAGCTCCGAGGTACTGGACGAATACCTCATCACCCCACCCATTGACATTTCGGGTCTAGAGAGGGAAGGCTCGCTGTACATGCAGTACTACGTCTACTTCCGAACCTCCCACCCAAGCATCGGTCCTCCGTTCGGCATGCAGAACACGGACTTCAACATTGACTGGTCCATCGATGGCGGAGCCACCTGGACGCGGGCCTTCCACTGGGAAGACCACGATGGGCTCGTCTCTGACCTCACCCGGCTGCCGAACTATTACTACGGCACCAGCCGGGTTATCTCCTATCTCTCCCAGCTGGGAGTGGATCTGACACCGGCCCTGCGGAAAGGCGGGAGGACACTCCTTATCCGCTTCCATCTGAAATCGGACAACTCCTACGTGGTGGGCGTCAACATCGACAACATCATCGTGTACTCCGGTCTGGCCCACCCGTTCATCGAGTCCGTGGTGGACGCTCCGCAGGACAACGGCAAGCAGGTCGTCGTCACGTGGCGCTCCTCCTTCAGCGAGCAGCAGACCATCTGGGTTGAGAAACTGTACGGCCAGTTCGAGCAGCGGGAGATCACCCACTACAACCTGTGGCGCAAAGATCCGGTGGGCGGCAACGCGAAGGTAACTCGCCGCGTGGCGGACGTGCAGACGATGCTTGCCTCGCCCGGACAGCCTGGAGACGTCTTCCAGGTGGAGAACGAGTACTGGACCTACGTTGCGCAGATCCCGAAGCTCCACCTGGCGGGCTATCGTTACGTGGCCCCGACGCTCCTGGACGGCGTCCCAACGTCGTTCATGGTCTCGGCGCACACCAGCGACCCGTCGGTCTTTGTGAAGTCCAACATCGTCCAGGGGACCTCCGTGGACAACCTGGCCCCGGCGGCACCGGCGGTGGTGACCGCGACCCAGGTCAACTACAAGGTCCAGCTGACGTGGGAGCCGAGCCGGGATGAGGTGTCCGGCCCGAAGGACGTACGTTACTACAACGTCTACCGCTGCCTTGTGGGCGGGACCTTCGGAGAGCCGATCGCTCGGGTCGCCGGTCACGAGTACCTGGACACCAGCGTGGAGATCGACAAGAGGTATCAGTACGCGGTGTCCGCGACGGACCACGCGGGCAATGAAGGCGAGAAATCGGCTCCCGTCACGGTGCTGGTCTCCGGTGTCGCCCAGGTTGGTGGTGAGCTGCCGAAGGAGTTCGCTCTCGAACAGAACTACCCGAACCCCTTCAATCCCACCACGACCGTGAGCTTCGCGCTGCCCAAGGCGGCTCATGTGACGCTGGAGGTCTACAACGCGGCCGGTCAGCGGGTAGCCGTTCTCGTCGACAAGGACATGCCCGCAGGCACCTACAAGGCTACCTGGGATGCCTCCGGGATGGCTTCCGGCGTCTACTTCTGCAGAATCCAGGCGGCGGAATTCACGGCCATGCGGAAGATGACCCTGGTCCGGTAAGAAGGGCCAACGCTTAGGAAGTAGGCACGCAGAGGGGACCCGGCTTGGCCGGGTCCCCTTTTTTATTCCTCACACGAAACGCCAAAGCATTAGCGGAGCGAGCCAATTCGTATTGCCCTGCGGAGGCCACCACTCAAGACGGCCAAGAAAGCACACCCGCCACCGGCTCCGGGACAAGGCACAGGGAGCTTATCGAATGTACGGTCGATGGAGTAGCGGTCCTCCCCGGCGACCAGCGTCACGACACGATCGAACTACGAGCCTATCGCGCCACGGTTCGGAAACGACGAAGGTTAGCCACGCGGAAATCGGCCTCGGCTGGACTGAGGTGGGGCAAGAAAATCGGCCGCCGACGGGCGCCGACTACTGCAAAGCCATGGAAACCTGGCGCAGCAGGTCCAGGGCGGAGCCGGGGAAAACCCCGAACCAGACGACGCCCGCCGCGCAGACGGCAAGGCCGAGGGAGACGGCCCATCCAGGTTTCGCGACGGCGTCCTTCTGTTCCGGCTCCCTCATGTAGAGGTAGACCACTACGCGGAGGTAGTAGTAAACGGAGATCATCGAGTTCAGGACGCCGAGAATCACAAGCCATAGGTAGCCGCTCTTGAGCGCGGCACTGAAGACGTAGAACTTCGCCATGAAGCCCGCCGTCGGGGGAATTCCCGCCAGGGAAAACATGAAGAGGGCCATCGCGGCGCCAACGAACGAGCGTCGATAGCCCAGGCCGGCGAAATGCTGGATGTGCTGCCGCTCCCCCGAGGGGCCGGCAAGAGCGGCCAGGACACCGAAGGCTCCCAGGTTCATCAAGGTGTAGGCGAGAAGGTAAAAGATGACGCTGGGCGCCGAGAGCTCATTGCTGGCCACCACACCTACAGCTACGTACCCGGCATGCGCAATGGACGAGTAGGCCAGCATGCGCTTCACATTGTCCTGAACAATGGCGACCACATTGCCTACCGTCATCGTCAGGACGGCCAGAATCCACAGGATGTCCGGCCAGTGCGGATAGGCCTGCCCGACGGCACCGAGCAACAGCCGCACCAGGGCAGCAAAAGCCGCGGCCTTCGAACCCGTGGCCATGAAGCCGGCCACCGGAGCAGGTGCCCCCTGGTAGACATCAGGCGTCCACATGTGGAAGGGAACGAGGGCGATCTTGAACCCGAAGCCGATGAGGAGCATCAGGAGGCCGAAGGCGAAGAGCGCGTTCGACCGGAGGCCGTCCGTCCCCCCTGCCCTGGCGATGGCTGCCAGATCGAGGGATCCGAGGCTGCCGTACATCAGGGCCACACCGAATAAGAAGAAGGCGCTGGCAAATGAGCCGAGAAGGAAGTACTTGAGCGCCGACTCCAGCGAATAGGGCTCGTCCCGACGCTGCCCCGCCAAAACGTAGAGCGATATCGACAGGGTCTCCAGGCCGAGGAAGATCATCACCAGATTGGCCCCGGAGGCCAGGAACATCATCCCCAGAACGGCGAGAAGGATAAGCGCGAAGTAATCTGCGTAGAGGACGTAGCCTTGTTCGAGACGATTGGCCGAGAGAAAAACCGTGATCATCGCCCCCAGGAGAAAGACCAGGTTGAACGCGGTCGAAAACGGGTCCCCCGTGACCATATGGGCGAAACTCGAGGCCGTGGACCCCAAGCCATACAGAGCGAGCGCGCAGGACAGGCCTAAACTCGCAACAGCGGTTCCCGCTGCAAGGGAGTAGCTCCTCTTGTATCGAGAGACAGCGATGAGCAAGAGAACAATGGCCCCTCCAGCAATCGCGAGGTGGGGGCTGACCACCAACCAGTTGAGCGACGGGATCTCGGGCATCATCTGTGAACTTCCTCAGATCGCAGCTCTAACCCGGCCTGTTCGAGAAGATCGACGGAAGGTGCGTTCCATCTCCTCTCATCCACCATTTGCAGCAGTGCTTTGGTCGAGGCCTCTGTTTTCTTCAGGAAGGGGCGTGGGTAAACGCCGATGAGGAAGATGAACGCCACGATCGGGACCAGGACCAGAACCTCCCGGAGGTTCAGATCCCGCAGTCCCCTGTTCTCCGGCTTATCACAGGGTCCGAACATAACCCTCTGGTACATCCAGAGCATGTAGACCGCCGCCAAGATCACCCCCGTGGCGGCCGCGATCGCGTACACTCTTCGCGTCAGGAAGGTGCCCAAGAGGATCAGAAATTCGCCCACAAAGCCGTTGAGCCCGGGCAGACCGATCGAGGAAAGGGTGACGATCATAAAAAGCGTCGCAAAGACAGGCATCGGTCGTGCGAGCCCTCCGAACTGCTCGATAAGCCGGGTGTGGCGCCTTTCGTAGATCATCCCTACGATAAGGAAGAGCGCCCCGGTGGAGAGGCCGTGATTGACCATCTGGAGGATCCCTCCCTGCAACCCCTGCACGGTCATCGCGAAGATGCCGAGCATCACGAAGCCCAAGTGGCTCACGCTCGAGTACGCCACCAGCTTTTTCACGTCGGGCTGCACCATCGCCACCAGTGCCCCGTAGATGATCCCGATCACGGCCAGCACAAGCATCAGGGATGCAAACTGGTGCGAGGCATTGGGGAAAAGGGGGAGGCAAAAACGAAGGTACCCGTACGTTCCCATCTTCAGCAAGACGCCGGCCAGAATCACGCTGCCGGCTGTGGGGGCCTCCACATGGGCATCCGGAAGCCAGGTGTGAAACGGGAAAACCGGCACTTTAATAGCAAAACTCAGGGCAAAGGCCAGGAACATCCAAATCTGCAGGTCCGCAGGGATGGCCACGGACAGGAGTCTCTCCAGGTCGAAGGTGTAGAAACCTGCCACGCGTTCGTGGTAGAAATAAAGCCAGAGGATAGCCACAAGCATGAGCAGGCTCCCCACCATCGTGTAGATGAAGAACTTGATCGCCGCGTACACGCGACGTTCGCCACCCCAGACCCCGATGATGAAGTACATCGGGATCAGCATCGCCTCCCAGAACACGTAGAAGAGCACCAGATCGAGGGCGGTGAAGACCCCCAGCATACCGGTTTCAAGGAGAAGCATGCTCACGTGGAATTCCTTGACGCGCTGGGTAATGGCGGTCCAGGACGAGAGGACGGTGATGGGCATGAGAAAAGTTGTGAGGAGGACAAGAAGGAGACTGATCCCGTCCACGCCCAGCTTGTAGGAGATCCCATACGCCGGGATCCACGGAGCATGCTCCACAAATTGGAAAGCGGCTGTTCCCTCGTTGAAGCGGGTGAAGAGCGGCAAGCTAAGGACAAAGACAGCCGCCGTGAAGCCCAGGGTCAGCCACCGAATCCACGCTTCCCGCTCCCTCGGGACGAGAAGGAGAGTCACTGCCCCCACAAGCGGAAGAAAGACGATGGTCGAGAGAATCGGCAATCCCAAAAAGGCCATCTTGTTCCAGACCTCACCCTGTCAAGTAACCAGCCGCTCTCTGCCGGGCTCGCCGCCGGTAAACCCGTCGGACTGAGCAAAGTTCATGGCCGCGGCGCGTAGGCCATCGGTCAGATTCTGCGAGGAAGCGGCTCTCGCACCCCATGCTTGTCCTTCACCGCGTGAGCAAGTACCCCACGATCAGGACCACGCCCACAAGAAGCCCAAGGGCGTAATTCTGCACCTGTCCGGTCTGAATGCGGCGCAGGCGCTGGCCCATCCGACCTACAACCGAGGCGATCCCGTTTACCGTCCCGTCGACGATTCCCACATCGAAAAACTTCCAGAGCACCGTGTGGGACAGGCGGTAGAGGGGTTGAACCACAAGGGCATCGTAGATCTCGTCAACGTAGTACTTGTTGTACAGGACACGGTAGACGACGGACAGGCGCTTTGCCAGCCGCTCCGGCCGCCCGGGGTCGCGAACGTAGAACAGATGGGCAACGGCGATACCCGCCAGGGCAACTGCAACGCTCAGCGCCATCCACAGAAGTTCGAGATGCTCCGAGGCCTGCGAGCCAGCGAACTCTACTGGGAGGGCGTAGCGCTGGAAGACCGGCTCCAGGAAACGCTCGAAAACAGGCTCGCCCCCCAGAATCTTCGGCACACCCACGTACCCTCCTACCACCGACAGAACTGCCAGAACGACGAGCGGCACCGTCATAACGGGCGGGGATTCGTGAATGTGGTGGCTCTTTTCCGCTGGCACGCGGGACCTTCCATGGAAGGTCAGATACACGAGGCGGAACATGTAGAAGGCCGTCAGCCCAGCGGCTATCCATCCGATGAGCCAGATCCAGAATCGGCCGTGCGGACTGCCGAAGCTCTGCCACAGAATCTCGTCCTTCGAGAAGAATCCGCTGAACAGAGGGACGCCAGCGATGGCCAGCGTCCCGGCGAGCATCGTCCAATAGGTTACAGGCATTCGTTCCTTCAAGCCGCCCATCTTTCGCATGTCGGTCTCGCCCGCCAGAGCGTGCATCACGCTGCCGGCTCCGAGGAACAAAAGAGCCTTAAAGAACGCGTGGGTCATCAGGTGAAAGATTCCGGCGGCAAACGCACCTACACCCGCCCCCACGAACATGTACCCGAGCTGGCTGATCGTCGAGTACGCCAGAACACGTTTGATGTCGTTGTTGGTGAGGGCGATGGACGCAGCAAACAGGGCCGTGAATACCCCAATGCACGACACCACCAGGAGGGAATTGGGCGCCAGCAGGAAGAGCACGTGGGAGCGCGCGACCATATATACCCCGGCCGTGACCATGGTCGCAGCGTGGATCAACGCGCTGACCGGCGTGGGGCCAGCCATCGCATCCGGAAGCCACACGTAGAGGGGGATCTGGGCGGACTTTCCCGTCGCTCCCACGAAAAGCAGCAGCGTGGCTGCACCGAGTGCCCACGAGCCCACCCCCTGCGACGCCTGACTGAAAATCGCATCGTAGCGCAGGGTCCCGTACACGCTGAAAAGGAGCAGCAGGCCAAGCGTGAAACCGTAATCGCCTATTCGGTTGACGACAAAGGCCTTGCGGCCGGCGAACGCATTATAACGCTCTTCGTACCAGAACCCGATCAGGAGATAGGAGCAGAGCCCTACGCCCTCCCAGCCGACGAACATCAGCAAGTAGTTGTCGGCCAGGACGAGGAGCAGCATCGCGAAGGTGAACAGGTTCAGGTAGCTGAAATAACGAGCGATCCCCCGGTCCCCGGCCATGTACCCGATACTGTAAATGTGAATCAGAAACCCAACCCCCGTGACGACAAGCACCATGACCATCGAGAGGGGATCGAGAAGGAAGCTTACGTCGATGGCGAAGTCGCCGCTCTCGATCCAGCGGTACAGCGTGACCACGAGATGCCTTTCGTCCGCGGGGAGCCTCAGCAAGCTCCGGAAGATGCTCAGGGCCGCCACGAAGGACGCGCCCACCAACGCAGAGCCAAGCCAGCCAACCCATTGGCGTAGGCGCCATCCCAGAAGACCATTGAGGACAAAGCCTACAAGGGGAAACAGCGGGATCAGCCAGATCTTATTCAGCATCCTCCCCTCGTGCCAAACGCGGATTTCCCGTACGGACTACCATTTCATCAGCTGGAAGTCGTCGAGATTGGTAGTGGCATTCAGCCGGAAGAGAGCTACAACGAGCGCAAGCCCTACAGCCACCTCCGCCGCCGCAACAATCATCGCGAAGAACACCAGGACCTGACCCTCGGGCGAGCGAAGTGCGTTGGAGAAGGTCACCAGAGCCAGATTGACCGCATTGAGCATCAGCTCGATCGACATGAGTACGATCAGCACATTCCTTCGGATGAGAACCCCTGCGGTGCCGATCGTAAACAGGAGCGCTGCCAAAGCCAAATAGTGTTGCGGACTCACCCTTGAGCCTCCGACCTAAGGCAATCGGCGCTTCCCAAAGTAGACTCCACCGACGATCGCTACCAGGAGAAGAAATGAAGCGAGTTCGAACGGCAGAAGGTACTGGGTGAAGAGCACACGGGCGAGGGTTTCCGCGCCTCCGACCCTTCCGGGATCCATCTCCGTCACTGGCGCTGCCGAAAATCTCGGTACTGCGGCCACAAGCTGGCCCAATTCCAGCGCCAGGATCACTACCAGAGCGATTGCGATTCCCGCCTGCCCAGTGAAACGACGCGGAAGCCGAGTCTCCACCCGCACGTTAATGAGCATGATCACAAACAAGAAAAGGACCATGATGGCGCCGGCGTACACCAGCACCTGTACGACCGCCAGGAACTGGGCGTTCTGAAGCGCAAATAGCCCAGCCAGGCTGAACATGCTAACAATGAGGGAAAGGGCGCTGTAGACAGGGTTTCGGTGCGATACGAGAACGATACCCCCCAGCACGGCCAAAGCAGCGAGAACGTAGAACAGCCCCGCGGTCACCAAACTCCTCCCTCGCAGATCTTTGACGCGCCGCGCGGGCACTCAAGCTGGCCCACTCCCGCAGCGCTCTACCCGACTTAACGTGCCGTACAACCAACCCCCCGTGCCTACCCCCGGACCGGGACAGGCGCCTGTGAGTGCCATCCCTATGCGAAGAAAACCAGGGTAACCAAGAGAAACGACGGAATCAGCAGGA
The DNA here is from genome assembly GCA_034506315.1 of candidate division KSB1 bacterium. Classification (GTDB taxonomy): domain Bacteria; phylum Zhuqueibacterota; class Zhuqueibacteria; order Oleimicrobiales; family Geothermoviventaceae; genus Zestofontihabitans. The sequence goes on from JAPDPT010000022.1 coordinate 32,466, forward strand.
CGATCGACCACGCCATGTAGCCGAAGAAACTGGGCATGCGAACGCCGTTTTCCTCGGCAATCGAACGAACCATGAAGTTCGGGGCGTTGCCAATGTAGGTATTGGCTCCCATGAACACCGCGCCACTGGCGATGGCCATTAAGTAAACCTCTTTCTGCGCGATCAAGGCATGGACAGCCTCGCGCTCCGGCACACCCGCAAAGAATTGTCCGAGCGCAGTGTTCAGAAAAGTCAAATAGGTCGGGGCGTTGTCCAGAAAGCTTGAAAGAGAGCCCGTGGCCCAGAAGTAATGCCACGGTTCCTTGACCGCCCGGATCAGAAAGTCCAGATGCCCATGCTCTCCCGCTCTCAGGATCGCCAGAGCCGGGATAATGGTCATGAAAATGCCCGCGAAAAGATAAGCGACTTCCTTGATCGGAAACCAGGTGAACTCGTTCTTCTCCCGCAGTTCCCTGGACGTAAAGCGGAGGGAAAGCAAGCCCATTAGCACAAGGAAGCCATCGCGAATCAAGTTTTGCTTCGGGACGTGCACGCCCAGGATGTTCACCTCCTCAAGATGGACAAGCCCACTGAAGAGCACGCCGCCCAGGATCCCCAGCAGGAAAAGGAAATTGTGCGCGCCTCGCAGGCGAATTGGCTCCGTCACGGGATCCGGGGTACCGAGCGTCTCGCCGCCCACAAACGTCCCCTGCCTTACCCTCGTGGACCCGACAATGGCGATGTCAATTCCCTGGGCAGCAAGCTCCCTCCTGTCCTTTCGGTAGAAGTAGGTGTCCAGGGCGAAGAAGATAGCCAGAAGCAGGACAGCCACCAAGCCCATAGGCGCGATCAGACGGAAAGTCCAGAAGAAGGGGACCCCGTGCAGGAACCCGAGAAAGAGAGGAGGATCACCCAGCGGGGTCAGACTTCCGCCAATATTGCTAACGAGGAAGATGAAGAAGATGACCACGTGCGTCTTGCGGATGCGGCTCGCATTGGCGCGCAGGACCGGACGGATCAGAAGCATCGAGGAACCCGTGGTCCCAACCCAGGAAGAGAGAAAAGTGCCAACCACCAGGAACAACGTGTTCACCGCAGGCGTGCCGACGATTGTCCCCTCGATCAGGATCCCCCCCGCAACCGTGAACAGCGACCACAGGAGAATGATGAACGGAATGTAGTCGACCAGATAGATGTGCAGGATCTCGTGGACGGCCTCGCCGCGATAGGCCCACGTGAACGGGATCGCCAGAACAAGAGCCCAGAAGGCCGCCACTTTACCGAAATGGTGGTGCCAGAAATGGGGGGCCGCCAGAGGGAAGATGGCGATGGACAGCAGGATCCCGACAAACGGGATCACACTCCAGAGAGGTAGCTCGGCACCGATGCCGTAAGCCTCGTGACTAACCGACCCATGCTCCCCTGCGATTGCCACCCCTACAAGGAACAGAACAGACGCCACGGCCGCAGCAGGGAGGACTGTTCTACGCAGCATCATCGACCTCCTGTCGTGGTGGAAAAGGACGCGAATCGCTCACTTGCCTACTCCTCCCTCCTGCGAACCACCTGAATTCGCTTTACGTCTCATCTTTCCGAACCGGACTCTCCACCTACGGAGCCCCAAAGTTAGAATTCCCCACCTCAATCGCAAGAGGAATTTGGACTTGGGGCTCTCAAAGCCGACGGAAAAAACCCGTCCGCTTGGCGCAGGCCAGTGCAGAACGAGCCCGACTCAGATTCACTGATCGGAGCCAATGCGAAATTCTTCAGCAAGGTTTGCAAACAGGCCGGGGCAGACCCATCGCTTTCCCAGACGCCAAGACCGCGAGCCGCCCGGGCCCAGCAGAGGCGTGCCACTCAGAAGGTGGGGAACGCCGGGAGATGATCGCGGCTTCTCCTTGTTGCACTGGGGGTCAGCAGAGGCGAGGAGATGGAGCGCTACGCTCACCTAACCTTCGGCGGCGGGTACGCTGGGGGAGACCGATCCCTTCCGGTCCTGCAAGATTTCCTCCAGTAGCTTCCAGGGCAATAAGGCACATTTGACCCGGACCGGAAACTGGCTCACGCCCTGGAGGGCCTCCAGGTCCCCGAGCTTCGAATCGGAGCCGTCTGTTTCGCCCCGCAGCATCCGCGTAACCGCCTGAATAAGGTCCCTCAGCTCGTCCAGCGATTTCCCTTTCACCGCCTCGGTTAGCATGGACGCAGAGGCCTGGCTAATGGAGCACCCGGCGCCGTCGAAGCGGGCCAAGAGGATCTTCTCCCCAACCACTCGCAGATACAGCTCGATCCGATCACCGCAAAGTGGATTGAACCCCTCCCGGTGCAGATCCGCGTCCGGCAGTCTGCCTTTATTCCTCGGGTGCTTGTAGTGATCGAGAATAATCTCGTGGTACAGGGACTCGATGTTCATTGCAGGAAAAACCTCCTCGCCTCGTGGAGAGCATCGACCAGCTGGTCGATCTCTTGGGTGCGGTTGTAAATGTAGAAACTGACGCGGACCGTGGCTATCACTCCCAGGCGCTCCATCAGGGGTTGGGCGCAATGGTGCCCGGCACGGACGGCGATGCCCCTGGCGTCGAGAAAGCTGGCCAGGTCGTGAGGGTGCACCCCATCGACGTTGAACGAGATCACTCCTACCCTCTTCTCGGGTCCCGGTCCGTAGATGCGGAGCCCCGGGATCTCGCCCAGCCGCACGAACGCGTACCGAAGAAGGTCCTGATCGTGCGCCCAGATCCGGTCCATTCCGACCCGCCGGAGGTAACGGATGGCTTCCGCAAGGCCGACAGCCCCTGCCACATTCGGTGTTCCCGCTTCGAATCTCCAGGGGATCTCGTTCCACGTTGCCTGGTGCCACCCTACCGACAGGATCATGTCGCCGCCAAAGAGGAACGGTTCTGCTTCCTCCAGACGCTCCCTCCTGGCGTACAGTACGCCGATCCCCATCGGCCCGAGCATCTTGTGAGCTGAGAAGGCGACAAAATCGGCGTCCAGCTCCTGCACGTCCACCACAAGATGCGGAACGCTCTGGGCCGCATCAACCAGCACCGGTACCCCCGCTGCATGGGCGAGGCGAGTGATTCGGGCGATCGGGTTTACGGTCCCCAGGACATTCGAAGCATGGGTCACCGCCAGAAGGGCCGTGGGACGCTTAAGCAAACGCTCAAGATGCTCCAGCGAAAGGTCTCCCTTTTCCCCGATCCGCACGAACTCCAGGCGGGCGCCTGTCTTACGCGCCACCATCTGCCACGGGACAAGGTTGCTGTGGTGCTCCATCTCGGTGAGGATGATCTGCTCCCCCGCCCTCACACGGTTCAGAGCCCATGCGTAAGCTACCAGGTTGATGCTTTCCGTTGCGTTTCGCGTAAAGACAATACACGCGGGAGAGGGCGCGTTGAGGAAAGCCGCTACCGTGGCGCGGGCGTCCTCGTAGGCTTGTGTCGCCTCCTCGCTCAGCCGGTAAGCCCCCCGGTGCACGTTCGCATTCGTCTCCCTGGAGAACCGGGCCATGGCTGCAAGGACGCATTGGGGCCGCTGCGTGGTAGCGGCGTTGTCGAGGTAGACGAGGTCTCTCCGTCTCCGGAGGAGCGGGAAATCCCGCCGAATGCGTTGTACGTCCAGAGGCGCCGCCCGTCCGACGGTCCGGCGCGGAATTCGGAGGGTCAAGTCTGTGGTCATTGCTTCCTCTTCTTCTTGCTACACTCGATAATCGGACTCAGCTCATTGCCAGACGCCGCCAGGAGAGCTGCCGCCCCACTTTCCAGTGCGACCGGTTTGCCGGCCGTGGGAAACCGAGACAAGCTGTTGCTGATGTGGAACGCACGCAGGCCGAACTTCCCTCTTCGCAATCGGATAGGTCGATGCTGGCCGCGACCGAAATGCGATCCCTGGCGCCGATCCCCCTGCCCTTTGTTGGGGAAGGGCTCCCGGGGAGAAATGGCGGCTCAGCTTCCTCTTCCGGGTTCAGAGGATCGAAACCAGTTTGGCGCGAATTACATCCTCCATAGCCGAAATCAGGCGGTCGTGGTTGAGCCCGCGCAGAGCATCGCCCAGAAAGCCTTCGACGACCAGGCGCCGGGCCTCATTCTCTGCCAGGCCTCGCGACTGGAGGTAGAAGAGCTCTTCCTCGTCGATCGGGCCGGTGGCCGAAGCGTGCGTACAGCGCACGTCGTCCGCTTCGATGTCCAGCATCGGGAGCGAATGGACGCGCGCCTGTGTGCTCAGTATCAGATTTCGGCTGGCCTGGTAGGCCTCCGATCTCTGGGCACCCCGTCGAATCCAGATCCGCCCGCGGTGGATGGCCTGAGCCTTGTGTCCCACGACGGCTTTGACGAGCAGATCGCTGTGATTCTCCGCTGCAGCGTGGTCTTGCAACGTATCCACCTCGACGTGCTGGGTGCCCACCAGAAGCACCACACCCCTGTACCGAAGTCCGGCCGCTTTCCCCTCGAAGCGAAACGTAGCTTCCGCTTTGACCACGGCCCCACCGAGGTCAATTCGGAAAACCTCCGCCTGTGCTTCCGAGCCTAAGACGACTCTGGTCCTTTGCAGCCTTCGCGTCTGTCCCCGGAACTGCTGAACGAAAACGATCGTCCACTGGGCCCGTTCTGCGAGGAGGATTTCACTAAGGTCGGCACCATAATGAACGCCGCCGTCGCTGGAGTAATCGACGATCACCAGGGTCCCAGCACTTCCTGGTCCGAAATACAGGCGGCTCAGCGTACTGTCCCACTCGCGACTCTCGGCTCGTCTCAGGAGAAGCAGGGGGCCGTTTACCCGCGCGCCGGCGCCCAACTCGACCCAGATCCCCCGCGCTGGCGCCTGAAGTACGAGCTGATCGAAGCGATCTGCGATCTCTCCGCCGAGGCGAGCCAGCCAGCTAGCCTGGCGCTGGGATATCGGGCGACCTACTCCCAGGCCGGCCACCCGCAAGTCGGCCCGTTCCTCCGGCCCGAAGACCCCCAGACCATCCGCCTCGTAATAAGGCCATATCTCGTGCCAGAGATCGGACGGTGAGAACTGGACAATCGGTGGTGCACTGTCTGCAAGGCCGGGTTCCCCTCCCCAGGAAGGCGGTACGAGAAGCTTCCAGGGCGTGAACCGCCATGCTTCGTCCTTCCGGTCAGGCCAGGGCAAGGGATCGTCTCGCACAGGATCGGCTGGGGTCCACCGCCCAGCCTGAACCCTGGGTGAGGCCCAAGCCGCTCTGGCATCCATCCCGGCTGACACGATCTTGGGGCGGGAATTGTCAAGCATTGGTCCTCCTCGGTCGCCTGGTACGGGCTCTCACCCTATCGCGCCTTCCATTTGGAGCTCGATCAACCGGTTGAGCTCGACGGCGTATTCCATCGGCAGTTCTTCCAACACGGGTTCGATGAATCCTCGGACCACAAGAGCGGCGGCGTCGGATTCTCTAAGGCCGCGGCTCATGAGGTAGAACAGCTGCTCTTCGCCGATCCGCGAGGCGGTGGCCTCGTGCCCGACCTGCGCGTCTGGCTCCTGAATGTCGATATGAGGGTAGGTGTCGGAGCGGGAGCGGTCATCGAGGATGAGGGCGTCGCAGCGGACGCTGTTCCTCACCCGAAGGGCTCCGGATCGGACGCGGACAAGTCCCCGATAGCTGGTCCGCCCTCCGCTATGGCTAATGGACTTGGAAACGACGTGGGAATAGGTGTCGGGCGCAAGGTGAATCACCTTGGCGCCGGCGTCAATCTGTTGCCCCTTGCCGGCCATAGCCATGGAAAGGATCTCTGCACGCGCGCCACGCCCCTTGAGGATCGCCGCCGGATACTTCATGGTCACCTTGCTTCCGATATTTCCGTCCACCCATTCCATTGTAGCCTCCTGGTCGACCAAGGCTCGCTTGGTAACCAGATTGTAGACGTTGGTCGACCAGTTCTGGATGGTCGTGTAGCGAACACGGGCACCCCGTCTGACGATGATCTCCACGACCGCGGCGTGTAGGGAGTCCTCGGAATAGATTGGGGCCGTACAGCCTTCGATGTAGTGAAGGAAACTCCCCTCATCGGCGATGATGAGGGTCCGCTCGAATTGCCCCATGGCTTTGGTATTGATTCGAAAATAGGCCTGAAGGGGAACGTCAACCTGAACCCCTTTCGGCACGTAGATGAAGCTCCCACCGCTCCACACGGCGGTATTCAGAGCCGCGAACTTGTTGTCCTCGGCAGGGACGACGCTACCGAAGTACTCGCGCACGAGATCAGGAAACTCTCTGAGCCCGGAGTCCATGTCGAGGAAGACCACTCCCTGACGTTTCAAGCTTTCGCGGAGGCTATGGTAAACCATCTCGGACTCGTACTGGGCTCCGAGCCCAGCCAGGAAACGCTTTTCTGCTTCCGGGATACCGAGACGGTCGAAGGTCCGGCGGATCTCCTCAGGCAGATCCTCCCAGGATCGACCCGGCCGGTCCGTCGGACGCACGTAGTAGTGGATGGCGTCAAAGTCCACGCCCGAAAGGTCAGCGCCCCAGGTAGGCACGGGCTTTTGGAGAAAGATCTCGTAGGCACGCAAGCGGATCTCCCGCATCCATTGGGGTTCGCCCTTCAGAGAAGAGATCTCCTCTACCACAGTCCTTGTAAGACCCCTTGGCGCCTTGTAGACGTACTGTTCCGGATCGTGGAATCCGTATCGGTATTCCCCGACCGCAAGCTGCTCGGCAGACCTCACTCCCACGCTCACACCTCCACGGACTCGTAACTTGCCAGAAATGGCTCGTAGCCGGACCGCTCCACCTCGACCGCAAGCTCCGGTCCGCCTGACTGAATGATCCTGCCCGCAGCCATGATGTGGACGAAGTCCGGCTGGAGATGCTCCAGGATCCGGTGGTAATGGGTGATGATCAGGATTCCGGCACCCGCTTCCGCGGCTTGGCGGATGGCTTTGGCCACCACGCGCAAGGCGTCCACGTCCAGGCCGGAGTCGATCTCGTCCAGAAGGGCGATCCTGGGACGCAACAGCGCCATCTGGAGGATTTCGCTCCGCTTCTTTTCGCCCCCAGAGAAACCCTCGTTCAGATATCGCTCCGCGACGTCGGGGTCCATCTCCAGATACTCGAGCTGATCGTGCAACAGGCGATAGAAGTCCAGGGGCCGCAACGGCTCTTCGCGCACCGCGTTCACCGCTGAACGCAGGAAGTTGGCGACCGAGACCCCCGGCACTTCCACCGGATACTGGAAGGCGAGAAACAGACCTCGCTTAGCCCTCTCGTGGACCGGCAAGGTGCGGATGTCCTCGCCAAACAATCGAATCTCTCCCGCCAGGATGCGGTAACCGGGATGACCCATCAGGACCTTTGCCAGCGTGCTCTTGCCGGAGCCATTTGGCCCCATCAGGGCGTGGATCTCAGCCTGATGGAGAGCGAGGTTCACCCCTTGAAGGATTTCCACGTCGTGAGTTCCCGCACGCAGATCCCGAACCCACAGATGCGGCATGGTCTCCATGTTCCACGACTCCTTGTGGCTAATCTTCCAGGATGATTCGGACTTCTTCTATCCGATTTAACCTACTACCTTGCGCCGACAAATGCAAGCGCTTTTTTCGCTCGCCCTGGGCCTCACCCCCGCTTCTCCAAAGCCCACCCACTCCTGCCCCTGTACGCGCGCCCCATTGCCTCCGCCGGTCCTTGCCCCGGTCTTTGGTCAACCCCCGCCCTCCGACAGGCCCCTCATCGCCTACGCCTTTCACCAGAATCCGGCAAGTAAGACCACGTCCCCCAGGCTTAGGTCTCCCCATCGGGTCGCTCCGGCCTCAGGGGTACAGGGCACGACAGTCTCGGGGTCGGGTAGCCCCGGTTGCCCTCGAACGCGTCAGGCGGCGCGGAACCAGGCGTGCATTCCGGCCGTATACCGCCGTGAACGGCGTGATAGTGTGTCCGGGAGCCGAGTTTCCGGCGACACGAAAGACTCAGCTTCCTCGACTCTCCCCAGGGTAACTCATGGACAGATGGCCCCCGGTTGGGCAGACGCTTCAGCAAGCCGCTGCATTGGTGGCCCTTGCCGTGGTTCTGGGACTGGTGGTGAACGGTCTCCATCCTCGGGGGGTTCATCTGGTGACGAAGAAGGGCCCGGTCGGTGCAGGGCTTGACGAAGAGCCTGTTTTGCGAGCGCTGACCGACTCGTCGTTCAACCCCACCTCACCGTTAATCGTGAACCGCGAGACGATGCAGCGACTCCTCTCCATCCCGGGCACCAGGCTCTTGGACGCGCGCGCTCCGGAGGATTTTCGCCGTGGCCATCTTCCGGGCGCTGAGAATCTCCCCTACGAGGAGTTCTTCAAGTACGCCGCGATGCTTGCGGGAATGTCCCGTCATACGTGGATCGTGTGCTATTGTGACGGCCCCCCCTGCGACCTCGCCGAGAAGCTTGCAGGCGAGCTCTTCGTCGCAGGCTTCACGCGCGTTGCGGTGTACCGCGGCGGGCTGAAGGATTGGAGGAAATCAGGAGGTCAGATTGTGGCGGCCCCCTTCTAAGATCCGCGACCGATCGTGGCTCGAACTGGCGGCGCGGTGGCTGGTGGGTCTGACGTTCCTCTACGCGGGCCTCGGCAAGTTCGGCGACCTCTCCCTTTTTGCAGAGCAGATCGCTGCTTACGGCCTCTTGCCTTCCCTCGGGAACAAGGCGCTTGCAGTGGTACTTCCGCCCCTCGAGGTACTGTGTGGGGTGTCCCTGTTGCTGGGTTGGTGGGTGGAGGGCGCTTCGGCCCTGGCCGCGCTCTGTCTGCTGATGTTCATGGTCGCCCTGGCCTCCGCGATGGCGCGGGGCCTGAGGATCGATTGCGGCTGCTTCAGCCTGGCGAAAAGCCACGCCGTGAGCTTCTGGCGCCTGGCCGAGGACTTTGTCCTGTTTGGAGCTGCTGTCTACGTGTGGATGGCTAACAGCTTGCGCCGCCCCGCGGCCCGATAGGACACCCCCGGAACGGTGCCCCCACTGACAGTTCCCCCTGCGGAAAGACCTTCCTACCGTCCTCGCAGTCCTTTGCTGTGTGGCCTCGCCGCCAGCCCTCCGAAGTCAAGAAGCCTCTCGGTCCGAGTAGCCTATTTGGGGAGACGGAAGCGATACTTGCTCCCCTGCCGAATGTAGAGGGGAATGCGCTCCAGAGGCACTGTGACGACGAGCCGGGCCGGTCCTTCGTAGACCTTGGCGCGATCCCAGAAGTCCACCCAGCGACCGGGCGGCAGATACACCTCCCGCCTATCTACCTCGGTCACGACAGGGGCCACCAGCAGGTCATCGCCAAACAGGTACTCGTAGTCCTGGCTATGTACTTCGGGGATGTTCGGCCATTCCCACGCGAGGTGCCGGACGATGGGCACACCCTGGTGGTGCGCTTTTCGGGCCATATCGAGTATGTAGGGAATCATTTGGACGCGGAGCTTAGCGTACAGGCGATAGATCTCCACGGCCTCCTGGTCCCAGGAGAACGGAGCCTCTACGAAATCAGCCCTTCCCGCCATTTGCATGAGGGGGCTAAAGGTGCCGTGCTGTACCCAGCGTACAAAACATTTCTTGGTTAGGTTCTGTCCATAGCCTCCGATGTCGGAGCCCCAGAACGCGAAGCCGGTGAGGGAGGCCGCCATCTGCGCCCTCACCACGGCAGGCAACCCCCTGTCCTCGCTGAAATCGCTGTCCATGTCGCCAGGCCACTTCATGGTCCAGCGTTGGGTTCCTGCCCACCCCGCTCGCGGCGTGAACTGAAAATCGCACCCGCGCTCTTCAATAAGGGCCTCGGCATACGTTTTCACCATGAGATAGGCGTGGTAGTTGTGCATCTCCTTTGGGTCTCTTCCGCTGGGGGGCACCACATCGATCGGGTAGCTCTGTCCGCGATCGAGCTTGATGCCGTCCACACCGAGGCGCAATGCATTCCGCACAATACCCTTCCACCATTCCCGGGCCTCGGGATTGGCAAAGTCCACCAGGTACTGTCCGTCCTGCGCCGGGCGGCCGCCAGGACGGGTGATGAGGTATCCCTTATCGAGGCCCTCCTTCAGGTAGCGGGAGTCCGAAGTAAGAAAGTCGCACGCCCAGACCAGAAGGCGGATGCCCATTCGGTGAAGCTCGGCGATACGGGCGGCGGCATTGGGGTAGCGCTTCTCGTCGAAGAGGAAATCGTCGCTGCCGTAGCTTCCCTGCATCCAAGGTCGGTCCAACCACACCACGCCGAGGGGGATACCGTGCTCCCGCATCCTGCGCACGTCGTCGAACACGTCGTCCCAGGTACCTTCATCCCGCCACTTCTGTGGATAGAAGGCCCATTGGGGAGGCATCGGCGGGTACCCGGTCAGGTCCAGGTAGCGCGGAAGGATTTCAGGCATGCTCTTGCCGACCCAGATGTGCAGCGACAGGTTTGGGGCCTCGAAATGGGCTGCCGTGACCCCAAATTCTTCGGCGCCGAAATCGAAGTAGCCCCGATAGGCACAATCCACGAACATGCCGTAGCCCTTGGTGGACATGAAGAAAGGCACGTAATTGCAGACATCGGGCGTTCCCGTGTGGTCCCACATGACCACTCGATAGCCCCGGACATCTACGCTCTTCGTGTCCCACAGATCGCCCAGGCCGTAGTAGTGTTCATCGGCCCGGTTCGACAACCGTAGTCCCACGGCCGAAGCCCTGACCGAAGGCAGAATCTCCACGCGCACATGCCGTGCGGTGTCGCCTTCGACCAGGAGTAGCCCAGCCTTGCCGTCCTCGGTGATAAGCTCTGCCACGAAGCCGCGGTACCTCCGGTGCAGAGCGGTGGCTCGGGCAAAGCGGTGGATCCCGGTCGAGTCCTCAACGTACAGCCAGCCGCCGGAAGCCGGCACCCAGCACGGCTCTCCCTCCAGGCTGACCGTCAGAAGAAGGGGATCCGACTGAAAGTCAACTACCATTTTCCTGGATTCGATGCGGGCTCGCCCCTTCCAGATGTCGACCGTCACGTCTTCGACCTGATTAGCCCACACCAGAGAGGTCGAGAGGGCCATCCCAAGCATCAGGGGAAGTGTACTTTTCCTCATCCTGCTTCCTCCCGCGAACAGTCAGCTTCATCCTCGGGCTGCACGAGCACCCCCTCCGCTGCGGCCGTCCCGTGGGAATCGGTAGCTGCGGCTGCCCGCCGATCCCACGTTAGCCCCTCCCTCCGGACTACCGTTCCTTGCGCGGGAAGGGCGGAGCCTCGGGCAATTCTGCGGCCTTTTCTTTCAATGCGGCGAGGATCGTCTCCACCGCCTTCTCAAGCTGAGGATCGCGGCCCTGGAGCCAGTCGGCAGGCTCGATATCCACCTCGATATCCGGTTCCGCACCGTGGTTTTCGACAATCCAATGACCTTGAAAGTCGTAGAAACCCACGTTAGGTTGGGTGAGGATTCCGCCGTCCACGAGCGGGATTACATTGATGATCCCGATGAGGCCGCCCCATGTCCTCTTCCCGATCACCTTGCCCAGGTTTCTGGCCCTGTAGTGCTCGGTGAACAGCTCGCCGTCGGAGCCGGTGTTCTCGTTGATGAGGGCCACGGTGGGACCCGCAAAGCTCACCATGGGAAAACGCATTGGGTGGAAATCGCGGCTCTTTACGCCAAAGACCAGCTGGCGTTCCAGCTTGTCGATGACGAAGTAATTGGTGAATCCACCTCCGTTGTATCGGACGTCAATAATGAGCCCTTTCTTGTACTTGTTGGCTTTGAACTCGCGTTCGAAGGCTGCCAGCCCTGCCCGGTCCATGTCGGGAAGGTGAAGGTAGCCCACCTCGCCCTTTGTTCTCTCCTCTACGTAGCGGCGGTTTCTCTCCACCCAATCCAGCCTGCGGAGAGCGGTCTCGCTGCTCACGGTCTTCACTCGGTAGATACGTGCGCCTTGGCGTCGGGGAACACTGTTGACCGTGATCTCCACCTCCCGATTGGCCTTTCCCACAAGGTGTTTCAGGTAGTCTTCGTCCGTCCTGACCTCGACGCCGTCGATGCTCAGCAGATAGTCACCTGGCCTTACGTCGACATTAGGCGGGGCCAGGGGGGCGCGGTACTCCGGCTCCCAGCTCGATCCGCGGAGAATCCGCACAAAGCGGTAGTAGCCCGAAGCCGGGTCAGGCCTGAGGTCGGCGCCGAGCAGCCCAGTGCCCTCCGGACGCGCCTCGAAAGGCACGTTGTCCTCGCCCCCGAACACGTAGCAATGGGAAGCGACCACCTCCCCTACCATCTCTGAGAGCAGGGCCGTCAGGTCGCGCCGCGTTTCGATATACGGAAGAAACTGGGCGTAGCGATGGCGGATGGCTTCCCAGTCCACGCCATGCATCCCGGGATCGTAGAAGAAGTCGCGGTACCAGCGCCACGCCTCCTCGAAGATCTGGCGCCACTCGGCCTGCAGGTCCAGGCGCATTGATAGCCGATCCAGGTCGACGGCTCCGTCTCCGACCTTAGCTTCGGCCAGACGTTCGCAGCTCAGAACACCCAACTTGGTCCCGCTCCGGTAGGCCAAATAGTCCCCCTTGAGGTTCAGCCGGAAGGAGCCAATCCCGTCCAGCACTTTGGTCGTCTTTTTCGAAGCCAGGTCGAATCCCTTGAGCCAGTAGTCCTGGACTCCAGCGGGGTTGAAGAACTCTTCGATGCCCGGGAAGCCGAATTCGTCCTTGCCTCGGACGAAGAGCTTGTTCTTTCCCGCCTGCAGCACCACGTAATTGGCTGCCGGGATCGGCACCTGGAAGATTCGACCGGCGATGCCTTCCCAGTCGATGCGGAAGCTGTCGGCGGGTACCGCACGAGTGCGCGATCCTTCATCGGCATCGAAGGGCGGCTCCTCCCCACTGCGCAAGGCCACCAGGTATACCCGCGTCATGGGGCTAATGATGTAGTTGTCTTCCGATGGGTCCATCGTCGGGTTGAAATGGCGCTGGCTCAGAAAGTACAGGTAGCGGCCATTGGCGTCGAAAGCGGGCGAGAAATCGTCGAAGCGGTCGTCCGTCAACCGGCGAATATCCCCCGTCCTTACGTCGTAGAGGAACACACTGCTGTTTAGGTTGGCGTCCACTTTCGAGTAAGCGAGCCAGCGACCATCGGGCGACCACGAGTAATCACTGATCTCCCAGTAGAACTCGTAGTCTTTTTGCTGCCGGCAGCGATCTACCTTGACGAGCTTCTTCGACTCCACCTCGACGAGGAAGAGATTATAGTCCTTGTCGCCGAAAGCCAGGTACCGGCCGTCCGGAGACCACACAAGGTGATAGGGCTGGCCGCGCAGGTTCTTGGTAAGCGGATCCCATTCGCCACCCTGGGCGGGGACTCGGTAGAGCTGATAGTCCCCGGTCCGGTCCGAGAAGAACGCAACCCATTTCCCGTCTGGCGACCATGCGGGGTAGCGTTCGCGGGCCCCTTGCGTTTGGGTCAGGTTGCGCCATTCCCCGTTGTCGTCTTTTGCGACGACGTAGATATCGCCGCGCGCTTCCAGGGCCAGCCATTTCCCGTCGGGGGAGACGTCGTAGTCGCCCAGGTGTTTGGCCGGCTTTACCTCCCTCGGCCTGGACATCCAGCGCTCCGAGGGCACTTCAATGGAAAGGCGGTGCTCCCGCCCTGTGCTGGGGTCGTAGATCCAGAGGGCCCCTCCGCACTCATAGACGATGCGTTTTCCGTCCGTCTCAGGGGCATACACCGGAAAGTCCCGATGCTGGGTGTGACGCACGACCTGCCCCGTAGCGGGATCGAGGCTAAAGAGGTTGTTCACCCCCGTTTCCCGATCGGAGATGAAGTAGATCCGGTTCCCCACCCACATGGGATGGCGGTCGATGCCTTCGTAGTCCGTGAGCCTCCGGAACAGATTCGACGAGCCATCGAACAGCCAAATATCCTGAGCCTGACCGCCTTTGTAGCGCTTCCAGTTGCGGAATTCGCCCCACTGACGATTGAAAGCGATGCGCTGACCATCGGGAGAAAAGGAGAGATAGCAGGCAGGTCCGAGGGGCAAGGCCTCTGGGTAGCCGCCATCCGGCGACACTTTGTAGGCGAGCGGCCCCCCGTAACCGACGTCGCGCCATGACACGAATACGACGTAGCGACCGTCCGGGGTCCAGCCCTGCGCGATGTCGCGCCCGCCATGGAAGGTCAGTCGGCGCGGCTCACCCCCCT